>CAYMGX010000044.1:0-30700 GCA_964390065.1 uncultured Fibrobacter sp.
TACTGAATTCTGGCTACTGAATTCTGGCTACTGAATTCTGGCTACTGAATTCTGGATTTTTTTCTGATTTGTGCAGAAAGGTTATAATTCATTTTAAACCAGATCGATTTGTGGGATGATGCAGCGTTAATGCGAGATTTGCGGAAAAATTCTACTATACCTCAACAAGAATGAGGTTGCAATGTACTGCAATGTAGCTGAAATCTTTATCGGCTGTAAGAAGTGGATATTTCCGGTTAACGGCAAGAGCTGCAATTAAAAAATCAATATTCCCCGCCTGCACACCTCGACTGCGACAGATGTTTTTGATGCGAGCAGCTTCTACAAAATCAAAACGTTCCATTGTAATCAGTGGAAATGCTTCAAAGTATTCATTGAGTATATCAAATTGTTTGATCGTTTTTATACCATCAAGAATTTCCTGAAGTACAATTCCAGGAAGATGAATGGTAAAACCATTTTCAAGGTAGTGTGTTAATGCTTTAACAAAAGTATTGCTTGTGTCAATAGTACCTCTGCGTAATAAAAGTGACCAGACTGAGGTATCAACGATTACATTCACGATCTGTCCTGTCTTTTTTATAATCCCAGTCATCACGAAAATTAATTGTACCAGCCAGTTCCAGAATCTTTTTTTGCTGATGCTTTTGAATGTATTCCTGTAATGCAATAGTCACAGTTTCTTTTTTACTCTTTAAATGGCCGGCTTTCATCGCCTGATCAATCAGATCGTCATCAATCGCCAGATTTGTTGTCATAATCGTTATTCCCCTCAAAATAATCGTGTCTATCTATAAGATACAATAAAATCATTCCAAATAGTACATATGATGTTTTTATCTACATTAAAGAATTCGTTCAATCCAGAGGATGCGACCTGATTTGTTTTTATTCCAATACCCCCTCACTTTGTGGGACGACGCATCGAAGTGGTCGCAGGACCAGAGGGGGCAGGGGGAGAGGTCTTGACCGGCGATAGAGATGGTTGGTGTGGAATTCATTTTAATTATTTACATATGTGAAGATGTACAATTAGAACCCGGTCGTCGAGCGCCAGTCGGGACGACGCTCTTTGACTATGTAACTTACAAATAGGATAAATAAAAAAGGAGACGCACAGAACCATCTGCACGTCTCCACAAACTTATACCCTGTCACACGTCCCTTGTTACGTGTCACTTCTTTACTTTATTAACATCTCCTGAAGCAAAAACGCACCTGCACCGGCAACATAACCAAGCAGCGCAACCAGAGAGATCTTTTTCAAATACCACATAAAGTTGATTTTTGCAAGAGCCATTGACACAACTCCAGCAGCAGATCCGATAACAAGAATACTTCCACCGGTTCCCGCACAGTAGGAGAGGAATTGCCAGAACGTATCATCAACTGCAAAATCAGTAAGTGTATACATACCCATTGTACCTGCTACCAGTGGCACGTTGTCAACGATTGCAGAAAGGATACCTATCACAAAGTCAATTAACAAAGGATTCTTGAGTGACTGATTGAGTGCTGTTGCCGCTGTTCCAAGAATTCCTGACGATTCAAGGGCGGCGATACAGGTTAGAATACCAAGGAAAAACAGAACACTTCCCATGTCGATTCTGCGCAATGCCGTTGTCACTGAGTAAAGCTCACGCTCCTCTTCATGTTTTTCAGCGTGAATAATCTCTGTGTAAAGCCATAGGACACCAAGACCGAGGAGAATTCCCATAAATGGTGGAAGGTGTGTAATCGATTTGAAAAAAGGAACAAAGAGCAGCGCGCCAATACCAAGAAAGAATACTGAAGTACGCTCCCATGAATTCTGGTCACAGCCAATGTCTTTACATTCGATTGGATCAATTTTGCCTTTAACAAAAAATGAAACGGTAATCAGCGGGACAATCAGACTGACAAGACTTGGGAACAGCAGTGTTTTTATCACACCAACAGAAGTAATTCTATTGCCGATCCAGAGCATTGTCGTGGTGACATCACCGATAGGAGTCCAGGCGCCACCCGCATTTGCTGCGATAACGGTAATACCGGCAAAAAACATCTTGTCCTCTTTGTTAAGGGAGAACTTCGTTAACAGAGAGATCATGACAATTGTTGTTGTCAGGTTGTCAAGTACTGCCGAAAAAAAGAACGTGATAATCGACATAAGCCATAAAAGCTTGCGTTTACTGGTTAAATTGATTACTTTGGTGATTACATCAAAACCGTTGTGGGCATTGATCAGTTCGACAATCGTCATTGCACCAAGGAGGAAGAAAAGAATTCCGGCATTTGCACCGAGATGCTCAACAAGCTGCTCTGAAATATGATGTACTCCCTCTTTGGGTGACATCAGGACATACACAGTCCAGCAGAGCACACCTGCAAGAATCGCAGAAACTGCTTTGTTTATTTTTATTACATGTTCAAGTGCTATCGCGAGATAGCCAACGGCAAAAAGGGCAATCATAAAGGTAACCACAATAATTCCTTTGAAAAATTATACGATGTTTACTCCACAGAGATTTTGTTGTGTTATTAAAATCAGAGAATCAAATATACATTAAAAAAAAATAACCACATGTGAATTTTGTAACATATTTTTTCACTCATATTACAACGCTGTAGCATGAAATGTGGCTATAGTACCGATGACTGTACTAATGATACACAATAGTGTTTAAATCATGTCCTTTAAACGGAATGTGAACTTATGGAGCGACCTCTCAAGTGGTATAAATCATTAGCCGACAGCGCTGTACGTCGGGATGAACAGTGTTTTCTGCTTGATGGCAGTAAAAATCTCGATATAGTGATTACGCAGAGGCCGGAACTGGTGTTAGAGCTTCTTGTGCAGAAGGGTTTTGATACAGATTGTGAGAAGTATGGAATCCCTCTTCGAACGCTCGAACGTTATCAGATCGAATCAATAAGCCCTCAGAAAACACCTCAGGGGATACTTGCTCTTATTAGAATCCCTAAAGAGATCTACTCTTCACAACTGCCTCAGAATGCAGGAAACAGGATTCTGCTCCTTGAACATATTCAGGATCCCGGAAATGTCGGAACACTTATTCGCACTGCTGCAGCGTTTGATATTGCAGGGGTACTGATGAGTGATCAATGTGCAGATCCTTTTTCTCCAAAAGTAGTGCAATCGACTGCCGGGTCGCTGTTTTCAGTATGGATCCGCAGGACATCATCGTATCTTGATTGTATCGAAACACTCAGGAAAAAAGGCTATAAAGTATTTTCCGCCGATGTGCATGGCTCCAGTAATGTCAATTTACAGTGTGATAGACAGATCCTCGCATTAGGCTGCGAGGGACACGGACTGACCGGTTCTCTTCTTGGTATGACCGATGTGCGGTTCAGAATCCCGATGAATTCGCAGAAAGCAGAGTCGCTCAATGTGGCAGTGAGTGGCGGGATTGTGATGTACGCTGCAGCAAACGCTGCCCTATAAATACCCGGTGTGCAGGATTAACGCATAATAAACGTGAAGCAGGGATAAGGCATGCCTTATCCCTGCATGACATTAATCATTGTCAGGAATTTCGATTTTCACAATTCTCTGGTTTGAAATAAATGCCTTGGTTGTATCTGATATTTTTACAATTTCAAATTCTACAAACTCTGTCTTCTCACGTACCTTGTCATCAATAGGCCTGAACTGAAGCGAAAACTCTGTTACTCCTGCCTTGATGACGATATCCTCTCCCAGAATAGTATAATCTGAGCCACTTGTTGCTGTGGAACTCACTGTCGGTTTGACAGTTACAGTAAGATCAATCGGCAGCGCATCTTTAAGTATAATTTGTGGTGCATTAATCGTCTGATTAGCGTATTCAGGTATAGTGATTGATTGTTGTGGCTGCAACATTACTTCAACTTTAGAACCAGTACTGCCATCATTATCTTTTATAATAACGAATACCTGTTCCTTTTTAGAATCAATAGCCAGACTGTCATGCGCAGAAAACGCTGGTAGTGATGCAAGTTCTATGGAGACAACTTCATCGGATTCAGCCGCATTATCATCAACAATATCAAGCGGTATTAGTGCCAGCGTGTCACCCGGTTTAAATGTTACACTGCCAATGGTATCTAATTTAATATCTGCACGTGTTGCGGTTGTAAAGCTAACTTTGTAAGTTATTTTAACACTATCTGCAAGCGGTTTGCTTAACCAGATCATCGCTGAAACATCTTTATCACCTTCAGTAAGTCTGATTGTATCCGGTTTCATACCAACTGTCGCTGCGGCATGGGCTATTATTTTAACAAGTTTTGTGATAGTGTCAGTACTGCCGGCATTATCATAGACTATTGCCTGAAGCGTCTGTACACCGGCGTCAGCCCGGGTTGGTTTCCAGGAAATAGCCGGATTGGTACCTTCGTATAGTTTCGTTGATGGATTTTTCAGGAATAATGTGTATTTATATGGCGGAGTACCGGTAAGAGTATCCGTTTTAAGAACTATCGAAAGCGTTGTACCTACAACAATCGAATCAGGAAAATCTGCGGCTGTGGTTTTAAACGATACCCGTGGAACCTCAAACTTATTAAGAACCTGTATGGTTTGTGTCGTATCGGCACTTTCGAAGAACTGATCGGATACATGCAGTACCAATTGAAGTGCTCCTGTATCCTGAATTGTCGGTTTCCAGCGAACACTCCCATCTACCAGTGTTAATACTGTATCAACGTTGGTACCTTTAAGTGTCAGTGTTGATACAAGTGCGTCGGAGTCTGCGTCTGTAGTATTCATGCGGATTATATACTCCGAATCAACGATCATGGTTGAAGGTATTGAGGCGGAGAGTATTTCGGGAATCCGGTTGAAACGAATAATAACTGTATCACATGTGTAGTTTCCGGCACTATCCTCAGCACAGATGATGTAGGGTTGACCAGACTTGTCATGTGAGAGCGTTATCTGCTTGCTGAATACTATGCCTGTTGCATCAGCTGTTGTTTTTCCTCCATTTATAGTTACTGATATCACCTGGTTGTTATCTGTTACAAGGGCACTAAGTATCGGAGTTTTCTCACGGCTCATTGTACTTTGTGTTGTACTGATCGGCATGCCATTGAGTCTGATCACATTTATGACCGGTGAGTTGGTATCCGGATTATCAGGGTTATAATTGATATATAACATTTTTGTGGTAATTGATGAACCGGTTTTTAATGAGTCTTTTTTCAAATCAAGCTGAATCAGATTCCATCCGTCCTGTAGTTGCACCGGTAATGTCCATTCAGTAGTACCTGGTATAATGCTTTGTGTACCAATGAATGTACCATTAATAAATGATTGTAAGTAGAGACGTTCATAGCTTATTGCTTCGTCTACCTGCCCAAGAATTACCTGTTGTGACTGCATCACATAACTTGAATCATTGATAGAAACAGGGGCACGTATGATAATTTTCGGCCCGGTAACGACAACGGTATTGTCATAATGGATATAAAATGTTTTCTCTACAGTGACTCCCCGGTCATCAGAAGCTACAACCTTAGCTTTCATTGGCTTTGTAAGAGTATCGAGGTTGCTTAACGTCTTGGATAATTGGACTGATCCGCTCTGTATTTTGATGTTATCAAAAGGGTTACCATTGATCGAAGCACTTTTCAGGTTTTCAGTCCCACCAAGTGCTACCTTGAATGTAAAACTTGCCTGACTTGTATAGACAGAATCATTAAGCAGGGAGTCGTTGAGACAGGTCAGATCAAGAGCAGTAGCAGAGCGTGCGCCGATCGAATATGGTACCGATGGTGATCTGTATTTTAGATCGGTCACATATAATTCACCAATAGTGCTGGTAAAATGGCTCTTTAAAATGTACTGTACCTGGTTTGTATCCTCCTTGACAATATTGCCATCATGGAAGTCCCAGACATAAAGAACCTGCCTATCATCAACGCGTTGGGTTTTTAACTGAATAGTATCACCGATATTGCCTATTACAGTCTTTTGGAAAAGTGGTGATCGTGCATAAAGTGAGTATTCCTCAACAGTGACCTTTCCGGAGTTTTGAAGCGATCGAACCTCAATTTTCTGCCATCCTGTGTCATAAAAGGAAAATACGACTTTCACCGGATCACCTGTAAATGCATCAAGCGGAATTGTTGTATCTACTGATGAACCCAGACGGTTTTTCGGAATACGAACATCAACTCTCCGTATATGCTCCCTAAGGTATACGACGACGGACAACGTTTCGCGGGAAAAGATCTGCACCGTATCACGATCTGAGAAAGATTTTGTATATACCGATGCTTTTGCGCGATCAGTGTCAAGAAATGGGTTTGCGGGATTATCGCACCCCGGACCCAGTAGCAGAGCTCCAGCAAGGAGGGTAAAACAAAGTAGGTTTTTAAAGTTCATTGGACAACTCCTAAGCATTAAAAAGCAAAAGACAGAGAAAACGAGACGATGCCCATAACTGCACCTGCAGCTCCGGACACGGTGTGTAGAAGTGATGTATTGCGCTTGTCTCTGGCATCACTCCAGTCTTTTGATGTATTGGTGCGCATTTTCTGTTCGTCAGGGTTAGAAATTTGTTTAAAATCATCTGCAGCAGGTTTGTATTTAGTAAAGTATGAAATCGCAGCGTATGCACTGCCACCCACACCAAGTGCAAGCCCGGCATAGCGTAGAATCTGTTTGCCTTTTGATAGTTCCGTTTTATTATTAGTTACATCCACCGGCTTTTCAGGAGTGGTTTCCGGAGGTGGCAGGAGATCTGTTTCATTGGAAGCGTCAGGCATTACATCCTGAAGCGGACTGTATGAAAAAGGTGTTCCCGCAGTGACCTCTTTTCGAACATCCCTGATAGTAAAATCTGACTTTCCATTATAACTAAAGATAGAGGAGCTGATTTTGCAGTATTCTGTTTGAGAGTGAATTCCATACACAGAATAGCGAATCGTACAATGAAATAGTTCTGAACCAACCGCACTTTCATAGATATCAATACCATTCCAGTCAAAAGGTGCGGGAGGAACGGTTGTGCTGCCGATTATTGATGAATCATGCTGTGAGGTAAAAATGATCGGCTGAGACTCAGTACCTCTTGCATACAGTGTTCCCTGAACATGCAAACCGGTAAATTCAGAAAAAAGAATCATTGTTCCGGCTTCAATCGAAATTGATGATCCGGGCGGAACGTATATGTCACCGACAACGTGGTACATTTTATCGGCAGTTAATGGTTCGTTAAGTTCGCCACTAAGTTCGGTAACATTCGTTTGAGCGATTCCGCTGGATGCAGTCAAAACAACGACACTTATAAACAATTTCAGCAAATTCATGCATGCTCCACAATTTCAGGTCACCGAAAACCGGATTACATTTTTAATTACACCCGAATATACAATATTTCAAACACGAAAATTACTGCAAAGAGTGTTCCGTTAATGGCAGGTCAGCGATTTCAAGCGATTTTAATAGTATAGGATGATTATTTTATCAAACCGATTGTGTATTATAAAACATGGGGTTACAAGCTTTTAGATGTAGGGAAGTTTAACAATGACGGTGTTTGTTGAGTTTCGGATGTAAGTATAATTATCTGTAGACCTTTCTTAATGAATTAAGGACGAAACACATTTGTTATGTGCGGGAGGAAGTGTTATACATTTTTGAAGCAACCATTACAATAGGTTTATGTAAAAGTGTTAGTACGGGCGTGATTATTTGCTGCAACACTTTTTAGGATAAAAATTCAAATAACGGTAATACGCGCTTTCCCCTTATGCTTCGATTGGTACATTGCCTCATCGGTGCGCTTCACAAGCGTCTGTTCTTCTTCACCACTGATAGCTTCGGAGATGCCCATAGAAAGGCTTGTTTTTCCAAATTTAAACGCCTGAAACTGCTTCTGTATTCTGTCAGCTGCAATGAATGCCTGATTTTTATCTGTATCCGGCAAAACTATCACAAACTCATCACCTCCATACCGGTATCCGCTGTCAATATCACTTCTGATACATACTTTGATTACCTGACCAAGTGATTTCAAAACCTGATCACCCATCTGATGTCCTTCTGTATCGTTAAGATCCTTGAAGTGATCGATATCAAGCAGAATGAGAGAGAGTTTCCGGTCGGGATTACGCTTAAGACGTGAAAGTTCACGCTTGATCTGATCATGGAAGTGACGGGAGTTGTAGAGCCCTGTTAGACTGTCGGTGATAGCGAGTTTGCTGAGAAGTTCGTTTTTCTTTACGAGCTCCATTTCAAGTTTTTTCTTTTCAGTGATATCCTTTGCAGTAACCACCATACCGATAATCTGGTTATTATCACTTTTCATCTCTGAAACACTCATGTTTACAAGAATTATCGAGCCATCCGAGGTGCGCAGGGGAATCTCCTCATTAATCGATTTACCACTTAGTAAAACAGAGTTGATAATCTTCAATTCGTCAGACTCATTCGCAAAAAGAAACTTGAACGCTTTTCCGACAATCTCCTCCTGAGAGTACCCGAAATGAAGTTGTGCGCCACGGTTGAACTTGAGAATGTACCCTTCAGTATCTATGGACAAAATGATATCTGTGGAATCCTGAAGAATCGATTCAAAGTATTTGGAAATATTCTGAAAACGGCGGGTAATCATTGTTAATTTGTTAATTTTTTGCACAAAATGGTTAGATCTCGTTTTTAACCAGAAAACTGTATAAACATATTGCAGCAATAGTATCATGATGATTCCAGCAAGTAAAAACCAGTTGTGAAACAGGAATACAAGTGTAAGCAGCGAGGCGTGGACAAGAAAAGTAATGGCACAAATAAGAATCAGCCGTTTCCATGAAATACTCATATAAGTAGCTGATTTGTCACGAAATAGAGAAAAATGCATTAAGACTCGCTTGGAAATGCGTTATCGATGCAACATGTTTATATTATAGATTAATTTTCAAAATAAATAAAGGGTATTTATAATGATTTCAGCAAATTAGAAACTGATTAACTTCGCATTGTGGCTGCATTCCCAAACAAATGTTGCTTTGGAGGCGGGTGATTTTGTCTGACTGTATACTTTCCGGGTATGGCAATTAGCTTTATTATTTCCTGTATTTCTTCCTGATTACCTTCATTTCACTGTATATCTTCAGGTAATGATCTCTACGGGATTCTGAAATTTCGCCCCTGCCTATTCTTTCAAGAACCTCACATCCCGGTTCATTGTCATGGATACAATTGTTGAATCTGCACAGACCGATACAGGCTGCAATTTCGGGGAAATAGGCACCTGTGGATTCTTCAGGAATTTCTGGTATATCAACAAATGACAGGCCCGGTGTGTCGGCAATATAGCTGTCTTCTGTATAACGATGTATGATAATATTCGTGGTCGTATGAGTACCGCGTCCCCTGATCCCGCTGACTTCACCGATACGGAAATGGATATCCGGGAAAATTTTTGACAACAGGGTACTTTTTCCCACTCCGGATAAACCACTGAATGCACTGATCTCTCTTTCGCAGTACTTTTTTAACTGGTCAATGCCATCATGCGTTTCTGCAGATGTTTTAAGGGAGTTGTAGCCACATTTCTGATACAGGGAAATTATTGTATCAAGTTCCTTTGATTCACTCTCACTCAGCAGGTCTGACTTATTAAAAATCAGAAGTGGTTTTATCCCGTACACTTCAGCACTGAACAGCATTCTATCAATCGATTCAAGATCAAGACGCGGGGATTTCAATGTGGCTACAAGTACAATCTGTGTCAGATTTGCAAGTGCAGGACGCCGGATATAGCTGGTGCGTTCCTCAACGTTAGTGATTATGCCCTCAAGAGAATCGTTATTGGTGAGGGTAATTTGAACCAGATCTCCGGAGCAGATTCTGGCCCTGACTTTTTTTAGCGTTCCTTTGAGCACACAGCGAATTATACCCTGATTTGTGTCCACCAGAAAATAGTTCTTCTGTTCCTCAACGACCCGCCCGTAGCTTTCCAAGTATTGTATCACTCCTGAGAAGATGAAAAACGTTTGAATGTAGAATCTAATATATATTAGTAGCAAGTAGTAAGTAGTAAGTAGTAAGTACTAAAAAGGTACAAAACCCAATTCAGCTCCCCCTCTCCTTGTGGGAGAGGGGGCTGGGGGGGGGAGAGGTCAGGAGGTCAAATGAAAAAAATCTATTTCGATATCGTCAGTGGCGCAAGCGGTGATATGCTGCTTGCATCTCTGGTTGATCTTGGTGTTCCGGTTGCATTTCTAAATGAACAATATGCTAAAATGCCGCTTGAACATATCCATCTGACAGCTGAAAAAGTTGACAGAAATGGGATTCAATGTACTCTGATCGATCCGAAGTTCGAACATTCGCACGAATATCGTCATCTGCATCAGATCCTTGATATAATTAAAGCAGGTGGATTCAGTGATAGTGTGTATGTAAAATGTGAGGCAGTCTTAAATGCCATCGCTGAAGCAGAAGCGAAGGTGCACGGTGTTGACAAACATCATATTCATTTTCACGAGATTGGTGCTGTTGATACAATACTTGACATTACCGGTGTTGTGCTTGGTCTTGAGTATCTTGGTGTAGACTCCGTGGAGTTTTCCACAATTACTGATGGTCATGGGACGGTGAAAACCGCGCATGGGGTAATACCTGTTCCTGTTCCTGCAACAGCTGTACTAATAAATGGTTTTGATCTGAAAATCATTGATGTTCCCACTGAACTCGTAACTCCTACCGGGGCAGCACTTCTTACGGTACTTGGCAAACAAAAAAAAGATATGGCAGGTACTGTTGTGTCAATAGGGTACAGCTGCGGTACAAAAAAGTTTGATGTTCACCCGAATATTCTTCGCGCTTTCATTCTTGATGAACTGGAAAAAAGTTCTGTTGAGGAGATCGTGGTACTCGAAACAGATATGGATCATATCAGCGGTGAAATTATGGGTCATACGGCACAGGTCCTGCTTGATAATGGTGCACTTGATGTATCCTGGATACCGCTGTATATGAAAAAGGGGAGACCGGCATACCGTCTTTCGGTAATTGCATCAGTTAACGGATATCAGGCACTTGTTGATCAGGTGCTGCTGCAAACCAGAACTCTTGGTGTAAGGATTCAGAAGATACAGCGGATTGTGGCGGCCAGATCTTTCAGGAAAGTAAATTTCTGTGGACACGAACTTACAGAAAAAGTCTGTGAATACAAAGGTAAATCCTTTACAAAGCTCGAGTATGATGCGCTGTGTACAATATCAAAAGAACGCAATGCACCGTTTATTGATCTTATGGAAGAGTATATTGCCGGAAAACAATAACGTTTTTTTCCTCTGTCCGGCTTCATCACCGGGTGCAGGCATATCAGTTTTAACATATGTTTTTTGTTCATAATCGCTGCAGCCTGATTTATATTATCAGGTCTTTTTTGAATTTTGACACTAAAACATATCCCCGGGAGGAATAATGCGTCGTTATTTTACATCTGAAAGTGTTTCACAGGGACATCCTGATAAGGTTTGTGACCAGATCTCCGATGCAGTTCTTGATGCAATGCTTGCACAGGATCCAAATTCACGCGTTGCATGTGAAACCCTTGCAACTACAGGACTTGTTGTTGTTGCAGGTGAAATTACAAGTAAAGCTGTTGTTGATTTTCAGCAGGTTGTTCGCAATACTATTCGTGAAATCGGTTATACCGATCCTGCACTGGGCTTCGAAGCAGATAGCTGCGGTGTTATGATCTCTGTTCATCAACAGTCACCTGATATCTCGCAGGGTGTTACCGAGGGTGAAGGCCTTCACAAGGAACAGGGCGCGGGCGATCAGGGAATTATGTTTGGTTACGCATGTAACGAAACGCCAGCCTATATGCCTCTTGCAATCTACTATGCGCACAGACTTGTAGAAGAACTCACAACCGCAAGAGAGAATGGAAGCATTCCATACCTCAGACCTGATGCGAAATCACAGATCACCGTCGAATACGATGACCTTACACCAATAAGAATCGACGCTGTTGTTCTTTCAACTCAGCATGCACCTGACGTAACTCATGAGCAGATTTGCAAAGATCTTATCGAAAAAGTTGTTAAAAAGGTGATCCCGGCAAAATTCCTTGATGATAAGACAATTTATCATATCAATCCTACCGGTCGTTTTGTTATCGGCGGTCCACACGGGGATAGCGGTCTTACAGGAAGAAAGATCATTGTTGATACGTACGGTGGTTACGGTGCACACGGTGGTGGCGCATTCAGCGGCAAGGATCCATCAAAAGTTGATAGAAGTGCAGCGTACGCAGCACGCTGGGTTGCAAAAAACCTTGTTGCAGCAGGCGTTGCTACTCACTGTAACATTCAGCTTTCATACGCTATCGGTGTTGCAAAACCAATTTCCATCTATGTTGATACCTATGGAACAGGAAAAATTAAAGAAGATAAAATCGTTGAAATTATCAATAAACTCTTTGACCTTCGTCCTTCTGGTATTATTAAGACACTTGATCTTAAGCGTCCTATCTACCGTGAATCAGCACGTAATGGTCACTTCGGCCGTGAACTCCCCAATTTCAACTGGGAAAAACTGACTATGGTTGATGCAATTAAGAAAGAAGCTGGACTTTAAGAACATGACTCGTGACCAGTGATGCGTCACGAGTCAAGTATTCCATTTTTGGACACTTTTTTGATTTATTCAGAAAATGTGTCCTTTTTTATTTGTAGTAAAACTATTTTTGAACAATGTTGCTTTGTTTGTATCCGTAATGGTTAAGATTTTACAACGATGTGCCACGACAAGTCTTTTTGTATTTTGTTGGTACACATTTGTAAATCTATTGTTTTTATTGAACTAAGCAAAAAAAATCACACAAAGCATCGGGAAAATAGGCTATATTAAGAGATTATTTTAACTATAAAACGGGGTGAGGTACATGTTCCGTATTTTGAAAAGAGAGCAGCTTTCTGAACAGGTCTGGCGTTACAGGCTTGATGCACCAAGAATTGCAAAAAAAAGGAAAGCCGGGCAGTTTATTATCATCCGGCCGACATCACAGAGCGAACGTATTCCGCTGACTATTGCGGATGCCAATGCTGATGAAGGATGGATTGAGATAATTTTTCAGGTCGTAGGTAAAACAACCATGGTTCTTCAGGCGTTGCATGAAGGAAGTTCGATTCTTGATCTCGCCGGCCCTCTTGGAAAACCAACTCATATCGAAAAATTTGGGAAATGTCTCTGTATTGGTGGTGGTGTCGGTGTTGCACCTCTCTATCCCATTGTATGTGCACTCAAAGCTGCTGGTAACGAGTTGACCACTATTATCGGCGCACGTAATAAAAGTCTTCTGATCCTCGAAAAAGAGATGGCTGTACAGTCAGATCTCTTTATTCCGACTACTGACGATGGGTCTAATGGGCGTAAAGGTTTTGTATCGGATGTTTTTAAGGAACTTATCGGTAAGGGTGAAATATTTGATGCGGCTTTTGTTATTGGTCCTGTCATGATGATGAAAGTGACAACGACGCTGACTGTTGCAGAAAAAATCCCGACCTTTGCATCGCTCAATCCGATTATGATTGATGGTACCGGGATGTGTGGCGGGTGTCGTGTATCGGTAAATGGCGAAACGAAATTTGCCTGTGTTGATGGTCCTGAGTTTGACGCTGCGGGAATTGACTGGAACGAATTGATCCGTAGATTAAACAGTTATAAAATGTTTGAAAGCAAGGCACGTGATGATCATAACTGTCACCTGGAAGGAGCGTTGAAATGAGTGCAGAGGGAACAACTAATGCAGGAAAAAAATCCAGAGTGCCGATGCGTGAACAGGCACCGCTTGTCCGTGCAAAAAACTTCGAGGAAGTACCCTACGGATATTCTGAAGAGGAAGCGATTCAGGAGGCAAAACGTTGCCTTAAATGCAAAAAACCGCTGTGCGTTGAAGGCTGCCCGGTAAATGTAAAGATTCCTGAGTTTGTCGGGCTTATTGCTGATGGTAAATTCGCTGAAGCTGCACGTAAACTCAAAGAAACAAACGCACTTCCGGCAGTTTGTGGTCGCGTCTGTCCTCAGGAGGAACAGTGTGAATCACGCTGCATACTTGGCAAAAAAGGAGAACCGGTTGCGGTTGGAAACCTTGAACGGTTCGCTGCAGACTGGGAACGCGAAAAAGGTGTTGTCGAAATACCTGCATGTAAACCTAAGAATGGCAAAAAAATTGCCATAGTCGGTTCAGGTCCGGCTGGACTTACTTGTGCTGGTGAGCTCATAAAAGAAGGCTTTGATGTTACCATCTTCGAGGCTCTTCATGAAACCGGTGGTGTGCTTGTTTATGGTATTCCCGAGTTCAGGCTTCCCAAAGAAATTGTCAAAAAGGAAATTGAATTTCTTGAAAAACTCGGTGTAAAGATCGAACGGAATTTTATTATTGGTAAAACAGCTACCGTTGATGACCTGCTTAATGATGAAGGATACAGTGCAGTGTTTGTCGGAAGCGGTGCCGGGCTGCCGTCATTTATGAAAATTAAGGGCGAAAATAATATTGGTGTTTATAGCGCCAATGAATACCTTACCCGCAGTAATCTCATGCGCGCGTATTCATCAACGTCGGCAACGCCGATCATGATAGGAAAGCGGGCAATCACTGTTGGCGGTGGAAACGTGGCAATGGATGCTGCCCGTACAGCACTTCGTCTTGGTGCAGATAAATCAATGATTGTCTATCGCAGAAGTAAAGAAGAAATGCCGGCTCGTAAAGCTGAGGTGCATCATGCCGAAGAGGAGGGGATTGAATTCAATCTTCTTTGTAATCCGGTAGAAATCCTCGCTGATGACAACGGGTTTGTTACTGCATTGCGTTGTGTAAAGATGGAACTTGGCGAGCCTGATGCATCCGGAAGAAGAAAACCGGTTGTTATTGCTGGCAGCGAATATGACATTCCCTGTGATGTTGTCATTATCGCAATCGGTAATACACCAAACCCTCTTATTCCATCAACGACACCGGATATCAATGTGTCAAAATGGGGTACCATAGTCACCGATGAAGCAACCGGAAGGACATCAAAAAAGTTTGTCTATGCCGGAGGTGATATTGTGACCGGAGCTGCAACGGTAATTCTCGCAATGGGCGCAGGTAAGGTTGCTGCAAAGAGCATTATCGAAGATTTGAAATAGTTAATACCAGTCAGATATCTGATTGTAAATTGTACAGGGTTGACTGTGCTTGATTAAGCAAAGCGGTCAACCCTGTTTTTTTTTGATGGTTTAACTATTAAAAAGGTACATGCACAAGGATAATTTGCAAGCAATGTCGTGCTAATTAAATAGTCTCTTTAGTTGTTTTTCAAAAAACTCTTGTTGATACAGCGCAGGATGCATTTCCCGGCTTTCTCTCAATTATTTATAGAGAGAAGGGGGAAAATGTCGAATTATTCTTTCCTTGTCAGTATAACGTCTTCACCATCACTGTCTTTCATTGTAAGCGTATTATCGGTGATTGTATAAGTACTTGTTAGTTCACCATCAATAAATATTTGAGTAGCGTTGAATGTCCAGGTTGGTGCTGATCCTCCGCTGAAGATTACAAAAAATTGATTTGCAAGATCTATCGCAGAACCGGTGACTTTTCCTTTAGCGTTGAATGTGTATTCTAACCCGATTTCATTAACCCAGGTACCAATGACACCATTCGATACAACGGGACTGACAGGAGATGAGTCATCATTACAACCTGTCAGAAAGGTAAACATGAGAAAAAGAAAAATTCCTGTAACACTTACTTTTTTCGCCATTTTCAGGCTCCTTTTAAATGAAGTTGTGAAACATTTACTACTTTTGTAATATAATGAAGATAAATCAGAGTACGTGTATTTGTAAAGACATTTAATTATAGCGTTATACTAATGCAATTCTTGCACAAAGTAAATTTGTTAGTCCTTCTGATATTTTCACAGTTCAACCAGTAATATTCTTATTACGTCCACGAACTCCTGTACAAAATGGATGGAGAACCTAAAGTTTACTAAGTAGGAATCTCCAGCAAATTACACACATCATTTAACGAAAGGGTTACTATGAACATCTGTAGAAACGGATTGTTTACAGCCTTCGGCTTGATTGGCTTTTTGGCAATCGGAGCATTTTCATCACCAGTTCCTCATCACCAGGATACCAGAGGACCTAAAGGGCATCACGGGTATGAATTAAAGAAAAAACAGTTTGAAAAAGTCATGGATGAGTATATTGTCGCCCGAATGGGTGAAGTTAATGCTGCTGGAATGTCAATTGTCGTTGTAGACGATGAAAACACCGTTTATGAGAAAGGTTTTGGTTTTGCAGATAAAGAGCAGGATGTTCCGGTACAGGCAAAGACGCTTTTTCATGTCGGTTCGATCACTAAAGTGTTTACAGGAATAGCAATTATGCAGCTTGCGCAGGAGGGGCTGATTGATATTGATGCACCAATTCAGACTTGTCTTCCTGATTTCTCTATAAAATATCACGTAAACACACGACAGATGATAACGATTCGCTCTATTATGGCTCATCAATCAGGTATCTTCGGCGATAAATTGTCAATAGGTGATGGTTCGCAATATCCTGTAGAGGATTTCAGGACATTTCCAGTGTTTGCACAAAGTGAATATGCCCCCTACAATCCGGATTATATCACTGCATATTCAAATTTCGCAGTATCTCTTCTGGGCTTGATCGTTGAAAGAGTATCCGGACAGAAGTACGAAGAATATGTTTATGATCATATTCTTAAACCATGCGGTATGAACGAATCCGGATTTGATCCTGTAAAGGAAAATCCAACGTTGCTTGCCAAAGGGTATGATACTGAAGGAAATCTGTTTACATATTATTATAGGAATGATAACCCGGCTGCATTTCTTGCTTCAAACAGTAATAATATGGCGAAGTTTATCAAAATGATTCTGAATAATGGATTTGTTCAAAGAAGATCAATACTCCATCCTGCTACCCTGCAGTATATGTATCACAATCAGAGTGTTTATTTACCAATGAATCTTTTTGACAGATATGCAAGTGCGTATACATTCGGTTTAAGCTGGATGCTTGAAAACCACAGTCTTGACTATCTGGGTAAAGTTGTGGGGCATGGTGGAAATTTACCTCCCTACAATAGCAATCTGTTAATTGCAAAAGATAAAAATCTTGGCGTTTTTGTTACAGCGAATTCTGCAAATTTTTACCCTAATGACATCTCCTATTATGCATTGGAGCAGGCTGCAAAAATTTTCAGAAATTTAAGAAAACCGGAATTACCCGATGTTCCACCGGTAGTCTCAATGCCGAAGCATTTAAAACAATTTTATACGGGAACATATTGCATGATGTATGAAAGTCCCATAGAAGTTTATGAAGAGAACGATACGTTGTTCGCTCAATTTCTTCATGCACCCAGATTTCCTCTTGTCTACCACGCTGATGACTGGGTGTCCTTAAACATCGATGGATCAATTGTACCGGGTATCCGTTTGGCAGTTAGAAATGTTAATGGAAAAAAAGTGTTGTGTGCAGAAAACCGTGGTCAATTTACAATTAATCGTAAGGTTGCAGGAAATCATCTTGTTCTGGATGATACACTATCGGACGTCGTAACTGATAAATTTGGTATATATATTGAAACTGCATCACAAATGCCGGTGGTTAATCTTTATGCGGATACAATATCCCGATCAAAAAAACCGTTTATCAGGGCAGACAATCTTGCTGATAACACTGTTTATAGTTTGTTACCGTCGTCAGATGATACGTTTATTATTCAGGGATTGGGAAGAGGGGCACAGGAGACTGTGTATTTAACCGGGGATACATTGCATTATGCGGGGCTTAAATTTGTCAAAATGCCTCAGGCATCGGTCATGAGTGCTGCTCGAAGTGCACGGTTAACCGAAACTGAGGAACAACGTTTGCCCTCAAGAACTCAAAAAATGGTTGTTGATGAATTGATTAAAAACATTAAAAAATCACAGCAAATGTAGTAACCAGACAATTTAAAAAAGGGCAGCGAATAATCGCTGCCCTTTACTTCAAACAATCAACCAATTAATAATGATTACTTTGCATGGATAGATCCGGATGGCAATCTATATGCATTAGTGGACCACTCAGCTGATTCTAAAGAATCGCTAATGTCTACCCAGTATTTTGGTCTCGACTTCATGCATTTGACGAGCACCTGGATAATCAGGGGCTACCTCTAATAGCTTGTTAATTGCTTTTAACGCATCAGCATGGTCGCCATTTTTATGTAGTGCAAACGCCAGATAATACCAGCTATCTGGCTGGTAGGGTGCAAGAATTGTTGATTCTTCCGCTTTTTTGATAGCACCAGGGAAATCTCCGATACGTATAAGTGCCCATGCATAGGTACATGCGATACGGCCGGAATTCGGGTCTCCGCGTGAAGCGACATCTATGGCACGGAGTGCCTCATCCCAGTTGCCGGCTCGTCCGGCTGCGATGGCACGGTTTAAGTTCGCTTGAGGGTCACTCTTATTTACTCTGGTTGCAGCAGACCAAAGAGTGTCATTGGTTCGCCAGTCAGGAAGACGCAGTTGGAAAAGAATAATTCCCCTGATCAGAAAAATGCCAATTATTGTCAAAAGAAGTGGATAAATAAGCCTGGTGGATTTTTTTTTCTGTGAAGCGGCCAATGAACCGGATTGCTTCCAGGAAGTTAAAACTAATACTACGCCATGAGCAAGAAGGAGTGCCAGGCCGATCGAGGGAACATAAAAGTAGCGTTCAGGTACCACTTGAAACATTGATATGGCACCCGTGATAGGGAATAGGCCGGCAAGGAAAATGACAGACGGTACTGCCAGCTTGCGGCAACGAATTGATGTTATAATAAGTGCAGAAAAGATTGCGATACCCCCCAAAATCCCGGGTACTCCTATTGAACTATAAGGGTGTGAGATAGAAAGCGGTACGAAGGAGAACGCACGCCAAAAGTAAATGGCAAGTGCCTCGGGATATATCCGCAGGATGGTGAGTGCTGCTTCCAGTGTCGGTGGATCGAAGCTTTTCACTCCTGCTGCCTTCCGCAAAATTATCCAGATGATTACCGCAAGAGCAATGGCTACCCAGCGTGAGAGAGATTGTTTTATTGGTTTCCGGTCAGTAATATCCATTATTACTACGACCGCTATCATCATAAAAAATCCCTCTTTAGAAAGCAGGCCGGCTAAAAATACCGTTCCAAAGAGAATCGTTCCAGGTATCCCGGATCGCCATTGAACCGCAAGTAGGATCAGCAGGACAACCCCGTAGAGCAGATCATAACGACATGATATCCATGCCACCACTTCAGAGTTCTGCGGGTGGAATGCCCACCAGATTGAGGCGACCAGGGCAGCAATAATACCGACACCTCCACCATGACGACGAAGTACTACCAACACTAACAGCGCTGCCGCAAGGGTATGGAGCAGTATATTACCGATGTGTAAAACGCCGGGTGGGGTTCCGAAACGTGTGTCAAACCAGAATGACACCATCGCTAAAGGTCTCCAGTAAGCACTTGCCTCAAGGCGTGGGGCAGCTTGACGATAGAGATCTGTGGAAATCGCTTTTTGCAGCCCAGCCAGATCGTTAAGTGCAGGACTTGGCTTCACGAGGTTTACATCATCATAAACCCAGCCGGCGTCACCCAACTGAATAAAGGTTATCGCTATACAAAGCGCTATAACCACGAAAATGGCAGAATACAGACCCTTGTTGGCGTGAAAGGAAAAATCGCTGGATATGAGTTTTGATAACATTGTATACCCCGGTTTCAGCATTGTTGCGGAGTTGCCGGCAGAGGGATCCAAAACACTTTTCCATACCGGATGTATCTGGAGTTAAGGTTGTGTCACTATGCTTGATCTCAGCAGGAGCCGCCAGGTTGTCTATTGGATTGCTTAATATACTAATACTGATTTTTATTTCCAATAACAAACACAGGCGCATGCTGAATTGCAGGGATGGCAGTTTAGAACCCCTTGCGAACATTATAAAAAAGGGCAGCGAAAAATTGCTGCCCTTTACTTCAAACAATCAACCAATTAATAATGATTACTTTGCAATAGAAACAACCTGCTTGCTTGAATAATTACCTGCTTTAAGAACAAGTACATATGAACCTGATGGTGCTGTGAAATTGAATGAATGTGAACCAGCGTTCTGATTCTTATTCATAATTTCACCATGCAGACGACCATCAACGTTGTATAGCTTTGCTGTCACATTACCTGATGTTGGCAAGGTGTAGGATACAAGACCTGTATTTGTTACACGGCAGTTGAAGCTATTCTTCATGTCCATTTTAAAGGGTGTTATAACTGGTGTACTAACTTCTTTAAACGGTGCTGCCCAGAGTTTCTTAAGCAAATCAACTTTTCTTTTGTCTGTTCCGTCCCATGTTCCCCATCCGCCTGTATTCTGATCAGGATCGTATGGTGTTGCAAAGACACCATAAGTATCAGCAGATTCAGGGTTGATTGACCAGTAGAAACCATTCGTCATTCCTCTGTCAATAAGATAGTCGACAAAAATATTCTGCCATTCCTCATCAACATTTCTATTTGAATTTGATCCTTCTATGAGATATTTATAACGTTTCTGATGACGTGCTTCAGCCTTTCTTGGCCAATCCATGTTTCCACCAAATTCACCAACTGCAATGGCATATCCCAGACCTCTGAGGTAACCATAGTGTTCGTCCCAAGCCTTATACATGATTTCCTTATTGTATTTAATCTGGCATTTTGCATCACCAAATTTATCTTCAACTAAACCCTTACACTCAGGCTGAGCGTCCAAGTCTGCAAAGAAATCCTGTGTACAAACGGCTGGACCGTAACAGTGTGGAGAGTAAACAAGCTTTTCTTTTGGCACATTTGGAGGATTATCACCAGCTTCGTACAAATTTTCACCCCAGTTTACATTGATATCACCATAAGGAGTATCTTCTTTTGTATCAGGAGTTCCATCCTGGTTTCCATTTGAACCACCGATACCCTGTGCAAAAACAAGAATATTGGGGTTTACTGAATTGATTGCCTGATAAGATTCCTCAATCAGTGTTTTCCAATCTTCCCAGCTGTAGTCCCATGGCTCGTTGAAAATATCGATACCGATTGTTCCATTTGTCAGGCCAAGTTCTTTGTCAAGACTAGCGAGTTTCTTAAGATCTGCAAGCCATTTTTGCTTATCATATGCCTGTATTCTGGTAACAGTACTTGGATTACCATCTGCTGCGCAGGAACAATCTTCACGTAGAAAAGTATAATTCTCACGATCTTTGTCTGAAAATGGTGGACGTGCATCAAGACGTCCAGCTCTCCATCCGAGGTAATTCGAGCATGAGTGGATATCAAGAAGTACATACATACCAGCTTTGTCAATAGCTTTCAATGCAGCTTTAAGGGCTGTGTATGCACCTTCAATACGTACGGATTCAGTATTTTTAAGAACTTTACCTTTTCCCTGCTCATTGTTATCATCGAAAGTTTGAGGAGAGACTGGCATACGAATACAGTTGAAACCAAGTTTTGCCATTTCAGCGGCATCTGAATCGTAGGTACGAGTGCTTGGATTCCAGAAAACGTTACCAATGTAAAGTTCCATAGGGGCACCGCTTGGATTATCTTTATCATTAGCAGCCTCATGGCGTCCTTCAAGACCAAACCAGGAGCCACCCTTTATGCGAAATTTTTCGCCATCCTTCGTAATTTCACTATTCTCAACAGACCAGACAGGAAGTGCCTGAGAAACACCACTGACCGCGAGTGTTAAGAGTGACGCAAGTAGAACATTTCTGTATCGTTTGCGTTGCATTGTTAAAAACCTCCGTTATAGTTTTGATTAGTAATGCATTTAAGGAACATATTTTTTCAAATATTTCATTAAATCGTATAAGTGTTGTGGTATCGGATGCAAACTTTTCAAGGTTTCATCCCCCCCTTGAAAAAATTAGTGACATTAGAATACTATAAGTTCAAATATCTTCATATTTTTTTTGCATTCCTCTATATATAAGCAGAATTTATACAAAAAAGAGTTAAAATGCTTAAAAAATATAAAATGTATGGTGTTGTAAAAAAGATACTGATGAATTGCCACCTTTTATATGTAAGAAGAAATAAAAAACTATCCTGCAAGTGGTTGTATCTTTTAAAAATCTGCCCGGTTGCGGCAATCAACACATTTCTACTGTGTTCTCGCAACTAATGAACTTAATCGATCGTTAGCCTCAATGCACTCCGGGGATTCATCACCGGTACAGTACATATCAATATAGGTTGACCAGGCGCGGACACTGAGTTGCTTATTGTCGATATTCGGTTTCATCATATAGAAACCATCACGAATCATTGCAAGATACAGTGATGAATTCCTGGGGATTGATTTGCTAAACGATGATGGTAACGCGCGGGCTTTTTTAAAACTGTATTCAGCTTTATCGAGTTGGTTTTTGCTATACTGAAGTTCCCCGGCAAGGAAATAAAAATATCCATCGTTGCATTCAAAATTATCAGCGATTGATAGAGCTGCCCGGATATCATTATTCTTTATGTGTGCCCAGAGAAGGTATGTAGTCAATTGATCACGCTCTGTTGTGTTAAGCGATGTTCCCAAAAGCTCTGAGATAAGTGTGATGGATGCTACATAATCACCGGATTTGAATAATGCCACTGCTCGACTGCTGCTGTCTGATACCTGTTTTGGTGATTGGGCGGCAGATGATGGTTGCGGGGAACTACGTATACCTGTACTTTTCTTCGTTGCATTTGATGAATGTGATTGCGTACGGGCAGTACCAGGAATAGTCTCTGTAGTTGTTGCAGTTTTGTCAATAGAAGCTGATGACTTGTCCTGCTGGCCCAATACTGCTTTTCCGGCAGGTGACACAAGAGAGACGATGGAGCCCCAATACTTGTCTACTATATATACTCCACTTCCTGCAGTGAGAAAAAAAAGCAGTATGTAAACTCCTATTGTAACACCGTGTTGTTGTCTTGTCCGCTGTTGTTTAAGTGCAACCGGAATTGGGTTGGCTATATAATTCCTGATTGTTTCCTCAAACTGACGCATTGTTGTTTTTTTGACAATTGAGAGTAAGTCATTGTCCATTTCTGCTGCATACTGAAACCGTTTGTTTCTGTCAATTGCCATTGATTTGTCGATAATCGCATTCAGCTGTTTCGGGATATCTTTACAAAGTGAAATTGCGGGGATGTATTGACCACGGGATTTCCGGTGAATAAGTTCAGTGAGCATCTTCTGGGGATACGTTTTTTGTCCTGTTGCCATTTCGTAAAGAACAGTGCCGAGAGAATAAACGTCGGATCGTTGGTCAAGGTTGTCGGTATTGAGCTGCTCAGGACTTAAATATGCAAACGTTCCCATTACTTTTCCATTGACTGTATGAAGACTTGTTTCGCTTGGCCGGGCAATACCGAAATCTGCAAGTTTCACGATACCTTTATTGGTAATGAGAATATTGGCAGGTTTTATATCACGATGAATAAGACTGTCGTAAACTTTTCCGTAGAGCGTCAGATCCTGTGTATGCGCGAAGTGTAACGCGATGCAGAGCGAGTGGGTTACCGCTATCGAAAAATCAAGTGGCAGACGACCGCTTTTTTCAAGAATCTCTTTTAACGATGGCCCATCAATGTATTCCATCTCTATATACGGAATATCATGCCAGTAACCCATACCGTAAATTTCAACAATATTGTTATGACGCAAATTCGCCGAGATCTTCGCTTCGGTTTCAAGTCTGCACTTTGATTCATCATCGAATCCCGGTTTTAGAATCTTGATTGCACGAACTACTTCAAGCTGTTCATGCCAGACTTTGTAGACATTTGCCATGCCGCCAGCGGCTATAAGTTCAATAATACGACAGTGACCGAGGTGATCACCATTCTGCGGCATCTGCTCTTTTACTTCAGGGTCAAAGGGCGATTTCTCCCCTGGTTCTTTACGTGTTTTGCTCATTGTGTCTACCAGTAATCAGTCCTGAATGTTTATACAGGATGTATTTGTAATTAACCAATTATAACCGGAGGTATCAGTAAATGATGCAAATACAAATAAAATATCAGATATGATACTAAATTTGGTCTTAAATGCATTATATATGGACGTACAAAATGTTGAACTCTACGCTTTTTGAAAGAGACCGAGCTTTCATCAAACCCGTTTAATATAAAATAAGGCACGTTAAAATAATAGATGCAACACTCTTTTTCCTTCAACAGGCACGTTTTATTTTAACATCACCATTGAGGTTTTGCGTTACATGTTTAATGAAAACAATTTTTGATACTTTTAAAAACGGAGCAAATGATGTCTTTTACTGTAAGACGTACCCACAAATGCGGGGATCTGCGGGCAAAAAATGAGGGCGAAGTAATTGCACTTAACGGGTGGGTGCATAACTGGCGAAACCATGGAGGTATCATTTTTATTGACCTTCGTGACCGTTATGGAATTACACAGGTCGTTTTCAATCCTGCAACTGATACCGCACTTGCACAGAAAGCTTCCGTTTTACGTCATGAGTATGTAATTGCGATCAGAGGAAAAGTATCGCTCCGTCCGGGTACAATGGCAAATCCAAAAATGCCAACCGGTGAGATTGAAGTCATTGCGACCGAACTGGAAATTCTGAATCAGGCTGTGACACCGCCGCTTCATATAAATGATCCGGATGCGTCAGAGTCTGAAGAGCTTCGTTTCAAGTTCAGATACCTCGATTTACGTCGTCCAAACATGCAGCGCAATATCATTTTCCGTCATCACGTTGCAGCTGAAGCCCGGAAGTATCTCTGGGAAAATGGATTTACAGAGATCGAGACGCCTATTCTCATGAAAAGTACACCTGAAGGTGCCCGCGATTTCCTTGTTCCCAGTCGTCTTAACAAGGGAAAATTCTATGCGTTACCACAGTCACCTCAGACCTATAAGCAAATTTTGATGGTTGCCGGATTTGATCGATACTTTCAGATTGCCCGTTGTTTCAGAGATGAGGATCTTCGTGCGGATCGTCAGCCGGAGTTTACGCAAATTGATGCCGAATTATCATTTATTGATGAAGACGATATTTTTCTTGTCTTTGAAGGGATGATTGCGTCAATTTTCAAAAATGTTTTAAACCTTGATATAAAAACACCATTTCCCCGCATGACCTATGATACCGCATTTCACAAGTACGGAAGCGATAAACCGGATTTACGTTTTGACCTCCCTATAAAAGAGGTAACCTCGCTGTTTACGCAATCGCAGTTCAAGGTTTTCCAGAGCGCGATTGATTCTAACGGTAACATTGCAGCGCTTGTTGCTCCTCAGTGCAGTGATTTTTCTCGCAAAACAATTGATGACCTCACTGCACTTGTTGGAAAATATGGCGCAAAGGGTCTTGTCTGGCTGCGTCTCACTGATGCCGGTCTTGAGGGGCCATCACGCAAGTTCCTTTCTGATACAGAAGCAGACTCTCTGGTTAAAGAAACAGGTGCATCAAAGGGTGATATGATTTTTATCATTGCAGCATCAGAAAAGGTTTGTTTTACATCGCTTGGTCAGCTTCGTCTTGAGATTGGTAAAACAAAAAATCTGATCAGGAAAGATGAGTTCAATTTCCTGTGGCTCAAAGAGTTCCCATTGTTTGAGTTTAGTGATGAAGAACAGAGGTATGTCTCAGTACATCACCCGTTTACATCACCACTTGCAGAAGATATTCCGCTGATCACCACACCAGATTATTACAAAGCCCGTGCCCGTGCGTATGATCTTGTCCTCAATGGCTTTGAAGTGGGGGGCGGCAGCATCCGAATTCACAGCAGTGATGTACAGCAGAAAGTGTTTGAACTGCTTGGAATCAGTGCAGAGGAAGCTGAAGCAAAATTCGGATTTCTGCTAAAAGCACTTTCCTTCGGAGCTCCACCTCATGGTGGAATTGCCTTTGGTCTGGATCGCCTTGTCATGTTAATGCTTGGGCTTGACAGCATTCGTGATACGATACCGTTTCCAAAGACAAGTGCCGGTATTTCCCTTATGGACAATGCACCGGATGTTGTCAGCGACCGCCAGCTGAAAGAGTTATATATTAAAAAAGTCGAAGATTAATCAGTATTTTTTAGGTATACTATATACCAGTTGATGTTGGTGTGTAATGTGATGCGGATGTACATATTGCTATACACACCAAACGGTAATTACCTGATTATACGGTTTCATTGTTGCAGGTGCAGAAGAAAGAGAAAATGAACATTGAACTTGGAATAGTTAATAGGTCTTTTTCAAAGTTCTCACTTCTTACTTCCAACTTCAACTTGACATTGTATCTGGTTGGAAACTATTATTACACATAAACCTTGACCTTTTTTAAATGTTCGGAAAAATCAGGAGGTCTTAATGTCCAGGGTTTCTAAAGTTGTTTCTATCGGCGTATTTAGCGCTTTAATTGCTTGTGGTGGCATTGGTTGTACAAAAAAACCAAGCCAGGAGGATGTTTCGAAGTTGGAGGAAGCCAGAGTTGCTGCGGAAAGTGCTGAAAGAAAACTTTCCGAACTTCGTCAGGAACGTATGCAGCTTGAACAGGAACTTCAGGGAAAGCAGTCAGATTTCAATGCAAAACAACAGGAGCTCAACAACCTTCAATAAAAGCCCTGAGTGGTAAACAGTATCAAAGAACTTTAAATGCTGATATTGCAAAGGGTTTCCATCGGGATTGCAGGCATATTGTTTTACTTATACTCACCCGGGGGGGCAGCAAAGCCCTGCAAAGTGTTATTTTGCTCAATCTGTTATCGAAAGAGCGATGTCTATCCGGGAGCTGGTTAAGCATGAACTGGCAGAGATCCAGTCATTAAAGATCCGGACCGTCGAAACTGATAATGAGATTCTTCGTGCAGCAAGTGAGCAGTATGGGACTCCTGGTATCACATCGGTGGAGTTGGTCAAACCACAGGCAGATTGCAGAAATTCTTACAAAAATGTGTATCACTTCAGACATTGTCACCGAATTCTATATAAATACATAAACCTAATGTTCAGGCATTGGTTGATCAGTGCTCCATTCTGCCTTCTGAACATGCCCGCAGGGTTTCTTTTCTTCTATGGTAAGGTACTATAAGGTCAATTGCAGCTTTTACAACAGAGCTGTTGCATTGATATTGTTTAGATATATATTACTAATACAGAGTTTTTTTCCGCTTGATTGTTAGTGTCCTGTATGAAATGTTGGTTAATCACAGGAACACAGGTGGAACTGGTTTTAATTGGTACGATGTTACGAATTGTTAACAGAAAGAAAGTTATCAGGTTGATAGCATAACATATGTTCAAATTTTTCACATTTAAGAAACGGGATGCAGGGAAACTGTCTGCAGGCAGGCTATTGTCTGATTTTAATATTCTCAAGTACCTGTCTTTACCGCTTGTCGTGTTCATTTGTACAATCCTTTTTACACTGATTTTATTCCCCTATACAGTATCGGTACAAGTGTTTAATCTTCCCAAAGTCGGTGAGGTTTCATCTGAGACTATAATTGCTCCATTTACATATGATATAATCAGGATGCCCGATGAACTTGAGCGTGAACGGAAAAAAGCCGAGAGCAAAGTGCTGCTGGTAATGCAATATGATGCTGATATCAAAGATGATGTGCGCAAAAAGTTTAATAATTTTCGGGAACGGATTAATGTCGCAGTAAAAAGTAAAAACGTTGATTCTGTTAAAACTATTGAATCGCTGGTTCAGATGAATGAGTTTTCTATATCAACAATACGGGCAACCATTGCAAGTCCAAGGCTGATCAGTGATGCACTTTCGATTGCTGAGGATCTCATGGACAAAGGAATCTCCGAGATACCTGTCGTAGGATCGCTTGATAAACTATCACGTCTGAGAGCTGAGTATAATGCATCATTTGAGCGGTATTTATTGTATGACCATGAATATGTTACATTACGAAAAGGAAATTATGAAACGACAGTACGGCTTAGTGATCTTCCGGTCCGTGAGGTTGCACTTGAGGATCAGATCCGCAAACTCAAGCAATCGCGTCGCTATGCTGATGAATCATTAAATGCTTTATACGAAATGATGTTTAAATATGTAAAGTCAAATGTACAGGTAAACAACGCACTGACTGATTCCCGGCGGGAGAAAGCATCACGGGAGGTCACGGAGGTAATCGGTAAAGTAATTAAAGATTCCGAAATTGTAAGAAAACATCAGGTTGTAACTCCGGATATTCTTTCCCGTTTAATGTCGCTGCAACACGCTCTTTACAAAACGGGTAATAATGAAGAAAAGCAAAGAATATGGGCAAATAATACCGGTCGTTTGCTAATGCTTTTTCTTCCGCTCTGTTTTATCGCTTTTTATCTTTACAATTATGAGAAAAAACTTGTTACAAACGGCCGAAAGCTTGTTGCCCTTGCGTCAATAATCATCATTCAGATGGTAATCATGCGTTTGGGGTTGTTCATAGCTTCGCGTCTGGTACAGCCATCAGGGGAGCTTACCACAATTGTACCGGAGTATTTACTACCCTTTACAGCCGGACCGATGCTGACTGCGATACTGTTTAATCCGTATATTGCATTTCTGTCGCTTTTATTCATGAGTATTTATAGCGGTGTGATTCTTGGATTCAGTCACTACTTTTTTATGTATTGTTTATTAGGTGGACTTGTGTCAATTTACACTGTGCGGGATATACGGTATCGGCTTCATTTTTTCAAGATTATTCCCAAGGTGTTGCTGGTATGCATTGGTGTAATTACCATCTGGCATTTTGCCAGCTTTAATTTCTCTTTTCTGACACTGTTACAGAATTATTCTCTTGCACTGATCAGTGTTGTAATATCGGTTTTCCTGTCGATGGCGTTGACCCCGCTTTTTGAACGGATATTTGATCTTAGTACAAATATGACACTTATTGAGCTTTCTGATATGAATCATCCTATTTTGAAACGTCTATCTATCGAAGCTGCCGGCACGTATAACCATAGTGTACTTGTGGGAAACCTTGCGGAGTCAGCAGCTCAAAAAATTGGCGCGAATGCATTGCTTGCCCGTGTGGCATCGTACTATCACGATATCGGGAAGATCGATAAATCAGATTATTTTGTCGAAAACAATCTACCGGTGGAGAAAAATCGCCATACAAAACTCGCTCCATCAATGAGTGCACTGATTATCTGTTCACATGTAAAAGATGGTGTTGAACTTGCGATCAAATACAGGCTCCCCGGTGTGATAAAAGATGTCATTATGCAGCATCATGGTACGAGTACGGTATCATTTTTCTATGAAAAGGCACTTGAGCAGGATCCTCACAAACAGGTTCAGGAGCAGGATTTCATGTACAGCGGTCCTATCCCTCAGAGTCCGGAGGCTGCAATTATCATGCTTGCTGATTCAGTTGAGGCTGCATCAAGGAGTCTGGGGACAAGTTCACCGAAACTATTGAGGGAACTTGTTAAAAAAATCATTCGCGACAAGTTCCTTTCATCACAACTTGATCAAAGTGACTTGACATTAAAAGATCTGGATCTTATAGTTGAAGGGTTCATGCCGGTTCTTCAGGGAATTTTTCATTCCAGAATTGAGTATCCGAAAGGGGCATAAGGGTATGCAGGCAAAAAGTGCTGTTTTTTCACGAACCCATTTCTTCATTGACCGAAAGTTTCAGGGACGGTACATGGTATCATTTTTTGTACCAATGTTCATTCTGCTCCTGTTCATGATTTTTACCCTCTATTTTGCATCGGTAACAATTATCGATACGACTACACGTATAATTAAGAAGGATATTGAAAATCGTGTCACTCTTGGATTGCAGGATCAACGGGAACCATCCGTTGAACAGTATAAAGCATCACTGACAGGAATCAACGAGTATATACGCACATTTTCCTCAAATAAGGAATTTAAACAAACGGTATTAAGTTCTCTGTTGTGGGTTTTTGGTGTTGGTATGATTCTTGTGATGGTGCAGATTGTTTTACTGACAATATTCTTTTCTCACAAGATTGCCGGGCCGGTATACCGGTTTGAAAAGGTTTGTCATAATATGATATCGGGAAATTACACAGACCAGATACATTTGCGCAAGGGTGATGAGATGCAGAATCTTGCTGTTTTGATGAATGAAATGATCAGAAAAACAGGGGAGAGGATGAATGCGCTTAATGGTGCTTCATCAAGTGAAGAAAAAGAAGAAATTTATAAGAAATTGCAAATAAATTCTTGACATTGATTTTGGGATATAGTAGTTTTAACGTGTCTTTGAAATGAACAGGAAAAAGGAACTGAATAATGAATAGATTACTTAGCACAATTAACGCAAAACTCCTTGGTATTGCTATAATTGTATTGGTAATAGGTTATGTTCTTTTAGCACAGGGACCTGCAAATAATCCCTTGTCAAAGAGCGTGGCACCGATTATATTAGTGATCTCTTACATCGTTCTGATACCTTGTTCAATAATCTTCTCTAAGAAGATTGATAATAAGTAACTTTGAAATCCTCGGGCGTTTAGCTCAGCTGGTATAGAGCACCTGCCTTACAAGCAGGTGGTCGGGGGTTCGAATCCCTCAACGCCCAATTGAAATAGTTTAATGGACTGGTAGTTCAGTTGGTTAGAACGCTGGCCTGTCAAGCCAGAGGTCGCGAGTTCGAGCCTCGTCCGGTC
>CAYMGX010000045.1:0-30489 GCA_964390065.1 uncultured Fibrobacter sp.
ATCTTGCATTGCAAAAATGCTCACCATACTGCACCGGGTATGCCTGCGCTTTTTGTAAAACAATCTGTAACAATTTTTGTAAAACAGGAAATTCAGGTTCAAACGGTGATCAAGCTCATAGTTTTGCGAAAAAGTATATTACCTGAAAACGAATTATTATGAATGTGATTAATTATATCATAGCGATTAACCATAGACAACATTCCAAACAGTTTCAGGAGGAATAATGGCTGAAAGAATTATTATTATTGGCTCCGGCCCTGCCGGTTTGACGGCATCCATTTATACAGCCCGTGCGAATTTGAAGCCGCTTCTTTTTGAGGGGTTTATTGAAGGAGGAATACCCGGAGGTCAGTTGATGATCACCAGTGAAGTTGAAAATTTCCCTGGTTTTCCGGAAGGGATTATGGGTCCTCAGCTGATGGCAAATATGCGTGAACAGGCGGAAAAACACGGTACACGTATTATAACGGAAGACGTAACCAGTGTAAATTTAAATGTTTATCCATTTGATGTTGTTTCGATGAGTGAAGAAACAATGACTGCAGAAGCGCTCATTATTGCATCAGGAGCCACGGCAAAACGATTACCACTTGATTCAGAAAAAAAATATTGGGGTCGGGGTATCAGTGCCTGTGCAGTTTGTGATGGTGCACTGCCGGTATTCAGAAATCGGGAGCTTGCAGTTATTGGCGGGGGCGACACTGCAATTGAGGAAGCTGTTCATTTAACACAGTTTGCATCAAAGGTATACCTGATTCACCGCAGAGATGAATTACGGGCAAGTAAAGTAATGCAGAAGCGGGTGATGGGGCATCCCAAAATCGAAATATTATGGAATAAAGTGGTTGATGAGTTTCTTGGAGATGGAAAGCAGCTTAACGGATTAAAATTGAAAGACACTGTAACTGGTTCATTATCAGAGCTTTCCGTTGTCGGGTGTTTTGAAGCAATTGGACATTTGCCAAACACCGGTTTTCTGAATAGTCAGCTTGAAACCACCGAACTTGGTTATATCAAAACAATTCCCGGCTCAACACAATGTAGTATTCCCGGAGTGTTTATAGCAGGAGATGTTCAGGATTCAAAATATCGTCAGGCAATTACTGCAGCAGGGAGTGGTTGTATGGCTGCTTTAGAAGCTGAACGTTGGCTTAGTGAGAAAGAATGACCCCTCCCGCTCGTAAAGCCGAGCGACCTCCTGGTCCTCCGACCATTCCGATGCGTCTCCCGATGGAGGGAGGTATAGTTGGTAAAATCAAAGCGTTACTTCACTTTTGTGGGGAAAGTTTGGTTGCGGTGGAGACGTGCGCGTAAATGCACAGCCGCATTGTAAAAATTTATTAAATAATATATCCCCCCCTTAGTCAAGGGGGGCGCTTCCAGCGGGGGATTTCTTTGTTTCTGCCGGGGAAACCAAAGCCACAAGGGCTTTGGCTACAGATTACCTGTTACGTGCTACTTGCTGCATTCCCGATCGGGGGATCAATTCGGATTTTTATATGTTGTTTTTCGTTCTACCAGCATACCTTCAATTTCAAACGCTACGGAACGTTTGTTTGAGGGGAGTGATGTCGGGTTTACAATATAGGAAATCATGACCTGAACTGTTGCCTGAATATTAAAATTATACGATGTCAAGCCATGATGAAACGCATCAAATGTGTCATCAAAACCGACAACTGCAATTTTCGATTTTGGATTACTTTCCCGCAGGAATTCCATCGCACACAGTGCTGTAAAATCATTGGCACAAACCCATGCGGTGCTGTTGGATCTGGCGAGTGCGTTTCGATAAAGAGGCATCATACATTTCCGGATAACATTATGTTGCACATTGCGGATAAATTGATTTTTGTATGATAGGAATGCATCGGTAATAATTGATGGAACTGCTTGTTTTTCAAATAGTTCCGTTTGCATTTCGAAAAAGTGTTCCGGTGATTTTATAAATTTGTAATAGCTGAAATTGTCTGTGTATTTGTCAAGAGCGTAGGTTTCAACCGGTGCACCAAAACGTGAATATATCTCATTTAGACCGCTCAGACGTGTTTTTGACCACTCAGATTTATGAAACGGTGAGAAATAAGCAATGTTAGTGTGTCCTGATTGCAGAAGAAATGTTGCGACATGCTTGGCTGCTGTGGAACTTGTTGCGATAGAGAAGAGCTGAATCTGAGGATTCTTTTTTATGTAGTCTGTGATGTTGAGGATTGAGCCTTCCTGTAATACTGCAATGGTTTTTTTACTTTTCTCAAGACGGGATAAAATTGCACGATACAACTCGTTAGGACTTTCACCCCAGAGCAGGTATCCCATTATTGAGGAATCAATTGGAATCTCATTAGATACTTTTCCCGTGGAATCGGTTATCTGAAGTTCTCCTGAGGCATCGGAATATTCCAGGACTCGCAGTTCAAAACCCATTCTGGAGCATTGCTGTTCACAATAACGCATAAAATCCTGACCCCAGGGGGTACGTGCCTGCATCTGAAGTTTGGGGTGTGACCATCCAATCAGCACAATTGACAACTGAGTTGGCCGACGAATAAAATGAACAATGAAATAACGGCGGTAACGTAACTCAAGGATCCCTTCAGCGGTAAGGCAATCCAATGCTTTTTTAACTGTCTGATAGCTTACACCATAATTACCCTGAAGTTCCTTTAGCGATGGCAACATCATGCCTTGTGCATATTTACCGCATAGAATATCTTTGTGAATTCTATCGCGGAGCCCCTGCCATCCTTTTTGAGTGCTATCAATAACAATACTGATCTCCTGATTTCCTTTTATACGGGTTCCCTGACCGTGCATGACTTCAAGCTCACCACTTTCAGAAAGACGATGTACAGCTTTCCACATAGAGACGGGACTTACATTTGCGGTTTTAGCAAGACTGCTTATTGATGGGAGAAGGTCTCCGGGATTCCAGGATCCATCTTCAATCTGCTTTTTTAGAAAACTTTCTGCCTGATCAATTGCGGGACTGTTACGGGTCATTTCGAGGTCCTATAATTAGCTGATAGTGATACCGGATTTATGGGAACCGGCATACGTATGATGGTTGTAATGTTGTAATATGTACTGAACAATTGCTCTGATCTTCATTTAGTAGCTATTTATACTTGCCAAGGTTTAAATTCATTTTGAGAAATATGCAATTCTTATAACATTTTTAATTTAGCCTGCAGATATTTAATATGCAGACCATTGAATTCAAAGTAACACATGTGCTATTTTAGTCAGTTGTTTATCAGATTATTGTTGGAACTGTTGTATTGTTTTGTTTTCAGATACACATGGTGTATCTTTAAAAGATCTGCAATAATGTTGGTACGGATACTTATAACATGAAGTCTTTTTTAATGTTGCAGGATGAATAATACTTGACATTTTAAAATATTCATTTTTTCAATTAACCAGTTTAAGGAGGAAAAGATGGCATCGATTAAGGGTACACAAACCGAGAAAAATCTTTTAAAAGCATTTGCCGGTGAATCTCAGGCAAGAAATCGTTATACATATGCTGCGTCAATTGCAAAAAAAGAGGGATACGAGCAGATCGCAGGAGTTTTTCTTGAAACTGCAGATCAGGAAAAACAGCATGCGAAACGTTTTTTCAGATTTCTTGAGGGTGGAATGTTAGAGATAACAGCATCATATCCTGCAGGAGTTTTGGGAACAACAGCTCAGAATCTTAAGGCTGCTGCTGATGGCGAGCATGAAGAGTATTCGCTGTTATATCCTGAATTTGCAAAAATTGCAAAGGAAGAGGGATTTCCGCAGGTAGCAGCTCAGTTCAATACTGTTTCTGTAGCTGAAAAAAATCATGAAAAACGCTACAGATTACTCCTTGAAAATCTGGAAAAGGGATTGGTTTTCAAAAAGGAACAGTCTATTAAGTGGAAATGCAGAGAGTGTGGTTATATTCATGAAGGCGCCGATGCACCAAAGGTTTGTCCTTGCTGTGATCATCCTCAGGCTTTCTTCGAGAAGCTTTCTGAAGAATATTGATACATCGCATCCACATCTCTTTATGAGATGTGGATGAATTTCGACTGCATGAATCGTCTCTTTGCCGTTAAAAATCCGCTCTTTACCTGAAATCAGTTTTATGAAATTTTCGCCAGAGGTATATTTAGTCAGATAATGGATTGAGTATCCATAATGTTCGACAATTAAAGCATCCTGTTAAAGAAAAAGTATAAATCGGTTGAACCTTTTTAATGACAGGATTGTCAATAAAAATGTAGAATACAGCAATCCTGATAGACAATGCTTGACATCAGGCAGTATCAGATACAATTGCAATGACCGTTACCATAACGGGTGTATAACAAAACAGGGAAATACTACAAACGTCTTAAAAACGTTTTTGACCATAGAGGAGGTTTTTGTGAAGATTATTGAGATATGCGGTTTGACAAAAGATTATCCGCTCGGGACGACTACGGTTCACGCATTGCGGGGAATTACCTTATGTATCGAAAAGGGTCATCTGATGAGTATCATCGGACCATCCGGCAGCGGGAAAACAACACTTTTAAATATAATCGGATGTATCGATCATGCTACGCAGGGCAGCGTAAAAGTAGCAGGACAGGAGATCACCAAAATGGGAGATCGTGCAGTAACCGATCTCAGACTTCACCATATAGGATTTATATTTCAAACATTTAACCTTATTCCGGTTCTGAACACTCTTGAAAATGTGGAGTTTCCACTTTTGTTAATGAAGAAATTTACAAAGGGTGAGGTACGGAAAAAGGCGGAACAGTTCATTGATGAGGTAGGGTTGCGTGAGCATATGAAACATAAACCTGCAGAATTGAGTGGCGGGCAACGTCAGCGTGTAGCAATTGCACGCGCACTTGTGACAAATCCGGATATTGTGCTTGCTGATGAACCGACTGCAAACCTTGATTCTGTTACCGGTGCACAGATACTTGACCTGATGAAAGAGATGAATAATAAGGAAAAGACAACCTTTATTTTTTCGACACATGATCCGAATGTGCTTAAGTATGCAAAAGACATTGTAAAAATAAAAGATGGTCTTATTGAGGAAGCGAGCGCGTCATGAACCTTATTGTAAAAATTGCATGGCGCAATATTATGCGTCATAAAGGAAAAAGTATCATAATAGGCGTGATTCTCTTCCTTGGTGCATTCCTTATGACCGTTGGAAACGGAGTGATATCCGGAATGGATCACGGTTTACATAAGAATATTGTCAATAGCTTTACTGGTGATATTGTGCTGGTTGCAGACAAACAGGAAGGTGACAATGTTTTCCTTGAGTTTATGGGAAAAGCTGTAGAACCAATTAATAATTTTATTGATATTAGAGAAGTGTTAAAAGACCAGACGTTTATTGACAAGTATATACCGGTTGGAAAAAACATGGTTATGGTACTTAATGAAGAAGGCGGAATGCCTGGTTATACGTACGTTATTGGTGCTGATCTTAAAAAATATAATGAAGTTTTTCCAAATACAATGGAAGCACTCGAGGGAGAACTACCTGATGTTGATTCGAAAACGGTAATTGTTCCAACTGGTGCACGTAAAGAGATGTTTGATTACTCCGGAATATGGTTTATACCAGGTGGTGGTAAACTTATAACGAAAAATCTACCGAAAGATAACACAGCCGATACAAATTCGATTGTGCTGAAAGACAGTATTGTTTTTATGGGATATAACAACGATAATACGACATCGGACATCCGGCTTGGTATTAGTACTATTGTCAAGTATAAAGCGCTGAATACAATTCTTGGTCATTTTTCGTTAATGGATATTGAATCGTATCGTATGGCACTCGGGTATTTTTCTGCAAATGATAAAACCGCTACGTTGTCATCATCGGAAAAAAAACTTTTCGAAATGGATGAAACAAATCTTGATGCATTATTTTCCGAGAACGGTTCTGATGATATCGTAGGTAGTAATGAAAAAGAACTACCAACAGCATCACAGGTTGATACAACAACTAAAGTTGGATTAGAGAAACAAGTTGATCTTGATGCAGGTGTTTACAACCTCGTTTTAATAAAGCTTAAAGATCAGAAGGAATTGAATGTAAGGGTTGCTGAATTAAATAAAATACTTAAGGAAAAAAACCTGGGAGTTCGTGCAATCACCTGGAAAAAAGCAATGGGTATGGTTGGTAGTATGGCAATGCTGATCAAAGGAGCATTGTTTACTTTTGTTATGTTTCTGTTTTTTGTTGCAATCATTATTATTGTCAATACATTAAGTATGGCTGCGATCGAACGGACTACCGAAATAGGTATGATGCGTGCAGTTGGTGCCCGCAAAGGCTTTATCCGATTGATGTTTGTTGGTGAGACTGCAATGCTTTCGTTCGTTTTTGGTGGGGCAGGTATTATTGCAGGATCAATAATTATTGAAATAATCAGACTGTTTAATTTTACATCCGATAATGATATGGTACAATTGCTGTACGGTGGAGATACATTCTCACCTTTGTTGACAGCACCGGATTTTATTGCTGCAATTGTACAGCTTGCACTTGTAACATTTTTAGCTGTTGTGTATCCGATGAAAGTTGCAAGCAATATTACTCCTCTTGATGCTATATCAAGGGACTAAGGAGAAAAAATGAATTATTTATTTCAGATAAGTTTTAGAAATCTATTACGACAAAAGAGAAGAAATTTTCTTCTTGGAGTTGCGATTGCTTTTGGAACACTTGTCCTTATAATGGCAAGTGCTTTTTCCCATGGCATTTCGGAAGTACTGTTCAATGAAATTGTTGTTTACGTGAGCGGACATGTATCGGTCAACTTTTCAGATAATGGAAATCAGTTTGCTCAGGTATTTCATGATGGTCCCAGAGTGCTTGATATGGTAAAAAAAGAGGTTCCTGAGATGCGAAATGTTCAGGAATCTATGGGCGTTATGGCACGGGCAATTGGTAACGGTAAATCAGACAATGTCATTATGGTTGGTGTTGATCTGAAATCCGGTGATGAAAAAGATGCTGCGGATGCTGAAAAGAACTTTAAAATGATTACCGGAAATTTTATGGATCTGGGAGATTCGACCATAGAAAACCCGGTAATTCTTTCAGAGCAAAAGGCAAAGTACCTTAATGTAAAAAAGGATGATATAATCCGCGTTCGCTACAAAATGATAAACGGACAGGATCAGGCATCACGAATAACCGTAGTAGGTATTTTTAAACCGGCAAATATGTTTATGTCGGCACCTGTTTTTCTTGAGATACATGATCTTAAAAAAATAACGGGATATGGACCGAATGATATTGGAACACTATTTATTTCGTTAGATAATCCAAAAAAAGATGCAATAAACATAGCTAATAAATTGCAGACAAAATTACAGCCATCACTGGCAGGGATTTATGGCGATGTAAGTATTAAAGGTAGTACAGCACAAGCAACAATATTGGGAGCGAAATCCGATACTGCGTCACGGAATTTACTTGCACGAACAATAACGTTTACGGACAGTACTATAAAAGTAACGCGTGATGCTGTGATAATCAGTGACTCGCTTGCAAATGGTTTAAAGGTGAAAACCGGGGATCAGATACAGGTTGATTTCAAATCGAAATATCCTGATGAGAAAGGATTTGGATTTGTAAAGATTACAGGCATAGTTACACCAAATAAAACGGTCCCATCAAATGTTGTACTTGTAAATGAACTCGATTTTTATAAATTATTTTACAGTGCCTGGCCGGAAAGGTTCACTGATAATAAAGCATCTTTTGTACCTGATACAACAAATACTCTATATAAAATATTTTCACCTGAATGGAATCTGTTGCCGCGTGTAAATACGACGACAGAAATGACCAAGCAGATGCGTGAAGTGGGATCAAAGCGTATCCGGGGGACATCTGTTTCTGTTCAGTCAATGTATGAAAGTGCAAGTGCTGTTCTAAATCTTGAAGTTGCTTTGCATATGATTACTTTTGTTGCAGTTATGATCCTTTTCTTTATAATTCTTATCGGTGTTATTAACACATTAAGAATGACAATCAGAGAAAGAACCCGCGAAATAGGAACAATACGGGCAATAGGTATGCAGAAAAGTGATGTCAAAATGACATTTGTGCTGGAGACATTTTTCCTGAGTCTGTTTAGCGCCGTGAGTGGAACAATCATTGCGTTTGGAGCGATGAAAATACTCTCGATGATTAAAATCGATTCCGGAGATAATCCTGTTGGCATGCTTTTGTCAAATGGGCATCTTTATTTTGCACCAACAATTACAAGTGTAGCAGGGTATATCATTTTGATTGTTGCAATTGCAGTATTGACAGCATACTTCCCTGCACGTAAGGCATCAAATCTTTCGTCGGCAGAGGCTCTTAGACATTATGAATAAAAAATCCGGAGGAACAATGATACGTACTGTTTTACTACTACTAACAATGTCAATCGGTTCAGTGTATGCATATCCGAAAATCGATTCGATTCTAACAAACATTGATAATAAATATTCACTTGTTACCGATGTCAAAGCACGCGTTGACCTGACACAGCAAAAGGCGAATCAGGGAGCTAAAAAACTCGAGATGACCTATTACCGTCGAGATTCTGATAAATCGTTTCTGATTATTATGGATGCACCCGAAAATGAAAAAGGAAATGGGTATCTTCGAATGGGAGACAACTTCTGGATGTACAGGAAAAATACCCGTACCTTCCAGCATATCAACCGTGATGAGAGTATCGGGGGATCAGATGCAAAGGGTGATGACTTTGAGGATCGTAAGTTGACAGAAAAATATAAACCTGCTATTGATTCGTCAGGGAATGAAATCATTACCGATGATACACTCGGTAAGATTGCTGTTTATAAATTTGAAGTTATTGCAAAAGTAAATGATGTTGATTATCCGAAGAAAATATACTGGGTACGGAAAGATAATTACACCATTCTCAAGGAAGCGGCGTATTCGCAATCGGGTACACTGATGCAAAGCGCATACTATTTGAAATTTACAACAATAAAAGGTCGTGATATTGCTGTGAAAATGCTGTTTGTTGATGAATTTGAAAAAGGAAATAAATCGGTTGTTGAGATCTCTGGAATATCTATTGACAAAATCGATGACCGGATTTTTACAAAAGCGTATCTCGAAAATTTAAGTAAATAACCAGGAAGAAACCAATGAAGTTATATGTTTGTGCAATAACCGGAATACTTATAGTTGTAAGCGTACTGTGCATTTCCGCCGAAGAAATGTTTGATGAAGACGCTCTGTTTGCTGACACAAATATGACTGTCGACAGTGCGTCACTTGTCGATAACCAAAGAATAATCGGGGATAGTCAAAAGACAACAGCCGGGTTTTCCGGAACTGTAAACAGCGTTGCTGAAGTTGCATTTACACGCTCCTTCTTTGATAAACTTAAAAGAAAAGAGATTATACCATCAGCATATATTGTTAATAATCTCATGCTTGATGTACGTATGGCAAAGGATGTCAAGGCATTCAGTAATCTTGAATTAATATTCAGACCCGATAGTTCAGTATTTGATATTAACCTGCAGGAACTGTTTCTTGATTTCAATATTAAACGGATGGTTTATTTCCGGACAGGAAAACAGGTACTTCAGTGGGGGAGATGCTATTTCTGGAATCCAACGGATCTTATTAATATAGAAAAGAAATCCGTCGAGCCTCAAATCGGCTATCGTGAAGGTGCGTATGGTGTTAAGATGCATATTCCGTTTGGTACAAAGTATAATATTTATGGGTTTGGTGATATGAAGCAGCTAATGTCAGTTGACAGCCTGGCAGGAGCGATAAAAGGTGAAATGTTGATTGGTACAACTGAAATCGGAGCTGCTGTTTGGGGTAAACGTACCAGAGAACCGGTTTTCGGTTTTGATTTTTCAACGCGATTACTTGATTTTGATATAACGGGAGAGATGAGTCTTGAAAGTGGTAAAAATGTTTCGTTCATAAAAGGGTTACATAAAAATGAACCTATGCTTGAATTTATGAAACGGGCAGCACAGGGTGATAAAGAGATTGATCTTAATGCGAAAGCTGACAAAAGAGTTGTACCAAAAATGTGTATAGGGATTTCCCGGTCATTTGATCTGCTTGAAGTAAAGGATAGAATAACCGTGATTACTGAATTTTTTCTGAATCAGGCTGGTGTGGATGGTGATTTTTATGATGAGCACGATGTAAAGGCGTTATTTGATGCCCTTGCAAAAGATACAAGTGGCAGATTAGGTGGTCAGTTGAATAGTCTGAGAACAAGATTTTCGAAACCTAATGAATTTTCAAGATATTATTTGTCATTGTTTACTACTGTCAATAAGTTTATTATACCTGAAATGTCGTTGCAACTTAACAGTATTATAAACTTTGAACAAAGTGCTGCGTTACTTATAGGTTCTCTGCAGTACACAACACTTCACAATTTGTTTGCCGGTTTAACAGTCAGCGGCGCGATAGGCGGTCCGGAAACAGAGTATACAATGTACGGAAATGCACTATCCTTCCGTTTAAATATCGGTATAAATTTCTAACACTCCAATAGTAAATGTCATGAGAAGCTATCCTGACATTTACTATTTCTACTTCATCCATTGTGAAATAAATTCATAAGATCCTGCAAGTTTATGTATTGAATAAAGTTCCTCAGTACTCCAGGTGTCTTTACATGAGGGCAAATTCCAGTTAGTGATAAATCCATCAGCAAGTGCTATAGCAAGTTGTTCGTGTGATAATGATTTATTGATTGCATGAATCCAGATACTTTTTGAAAGAAGTAATTCTCTCTGCTTTCGCTGTTCATCAGTTGAAATTGTGAGATAGTGAGGAAGATCTGCAAATCCACTGGAAATCGGAATGGAACCGTGTTGCAATATCCCAAGTGTTGTGCGCTTTTGTGCGGATCCCACCAGTTTACGTCCGTCAACCATAATCTCATCACGGTTGGGAGCAAGAAAACAGGGAAGTTTTATTTCACGCTTTACAGCAAGAAGTTCATCATAGGAGTCGTGGTTGCTGCTGAATATTCCCAAATTGTTAAAGCCGGCTTTTAAGCACGAAGTTATTGCGGCATAACTTTCTTTGACTGTATCACCGAGAAAAGAAATCGTCTTCGGAAAAATGCAACTATAGGTCAAATCGTATTTGTGAAGTACCGCGCGTCCACCGGTGGGTCTGCGTATCCAGTCAACTATATCCGCTTTGCAAGTGTCAAGACGAAGTGTAACTGATGGCTGCTGCATATAGCCCAGCGTGATCGATGGATGTTTCCATGTATAGAAACGAAGATAGATTGTATCGCTTGTATGAACTTTTGAAAGCAGGTACTGATCAGCCGCCATGTTAAATGCAGCAGTTTGATCAAAATCAAAAATTATCCTGAGTTTTATCATGCATTAAAAATACAAGAAGGATGCAGTTCATTCCAAACGCTACAATCGATTTTTGAAAACCCGGGTATCGTCAATTATATTAGGATAATTCTAACTGTATTTCTAAGTATATAGATTCAATACTGGTAAGATTATGTATTCAATAGGAATAGACCTCGGCGGTACTACAATAAAAGGAATTATCGAAAAGTATGGAAGCGGTTATATTAGAATCAGAAAAGAAATCGAACAATATCCATCAATGCGATTTTCGTATAATGAAATAGCAAATGGATATGTGGCAGAGCTGAGCTATGAAATCCAGAAAACAACTACAAATGGCACTGTAAATCCCGAAAATGGCACTGTAAATCCCGAAAATGGCACTGTAAAATCAAAAAAAGGCAAACGCGAAAAGTTTGAACAACGGAGAAGTATGATAGTATATGCTATTAAGCAGGCACCATCTTCAACAGTGACTGAACTTTCAAACGAATTAAAAATAAGCCTTCGGACGTTAAATAGGGATATTGAATACCTTAAAGAATCAGGACAAATTATCCGGGTCGGTTCAGATAAAACGGGTTACTGGAAAGTACGATAAATTGTAACATTAATCATACAGGAACAAATTTTGACAGAAAATAATATTAAAATAAAAATAAATGAAATCCGCAATAAGATCAGAACCTATGATCAGGCATATTACGGACGTGGCGAGTCTCTGGTTTATGATAAAGACTATGACATGCTGTATGCAGAACTTGTCAAACTGGAACTGGAGCATCCGGAACTTGTAACACCGGATTCCCCGACACAGCGTGTTGGTAATGATCTGACAAAAGAGTTTGCCAAGGTAACACACCGGGTTCCTATGATGAGTATTGACAATACGTATTCTGAAGAGGAGGTACGGGAGTGGGTTGCCCGTCTTGAGAAGAGTATTGACAAAGAGAACCTTACGTTTATCGGAGAATTAAAAGTTGATGGTGTCGCGATGTCGCTTCTTTACGAAAACGGAAAATTTACGCGTGCAGCAACCCGGGGAAATGGTACGGTCGGTGATGATGTTACTGCGAATGTAAAGACAATCCGCGGGATTCCACTTATAATTGATACTAAAGAAACCGTTGAAATCCGTGGTGAAGCATATATGACCTTTGATGCATTCAGTAAACTGAATGAGGCGATTGTCGAGAGCGGTCAGAAACCGATGCAGAATCCACGTAATACAACGTCCGGTACCCTGAAACTTCAGAACCCGTCAGAGGTAGCAAAGCGAAATCTCAGTTTCGCATCATATTTTCTTCTATCGGATGAACATAAAGAATCGCTCCACGAGAATCTCAATCAGATCAGTGCCTGGGGATTTCCGGCGGTAATACATTCTGATATACTTCCATCTGCAGATGCAATCATCGCTTTCTGTAAAGATTGGGAAACAAAACGCCATACACTGCCTTTTCCGGTAGATGGCGTTGTGATCAAGGTGGATAAGTTTACACATCAGGAAATGCTTGGCACGACATCAAAATCACCCCGGTGGGTTATTGCCTATAAGTATCAGCCGGAGCAGGCAATCACACAGCTTGAGAAAATTGATTGTTTTGTGGGGCGTACCGGTGTAGTTACCCCGGTTGCCCGTCTGGTGCCGGTTTTTTTGGCAGGTACAACAATAAAGAATGCAACGCTTCATAATTTTGATGAGATAGCACGGCTTGGTTTGCGGGAGGGTGATTATGTTGAAATTGAGAAGGGCGGCGAGATAATTCCCAAAGTGTTAAAAGTGATAATCGACAAAAGGGCTGTAGATTCAGTTGAATACACATTTCCAACGCAATGTCCATCCTGTAGTTCGCAACTTGTAAAAATTGAGGGGGAAGTTGCACTGCGCTGCATGAATTCATCATGTGCTGCCCAGTTGCAGGCGTCAATAGAGCATTTTGTCGGTCGTACAGCAATGGATATCCAGGGACTTGGCCCCGCAATTGTCACGCAGCTTATTGATAGCGGGTTTGTAAAAAGTGCGGATGATATTTACAAGTTGAAAAAAGAGCAACTTGTCGATCTTGAACGGATGGGAGAAAAATCCGCACAAAACATTATTGAAGCAATCGAAAAATCGAAAGCAAACTCCCTTGACAAACTAATCCATGGTCTTGGTATCAGAATGATCGGAGCACAGTCGGCAAAGGTGCTGGCGCAATCAGTAGGAGACATTACTGATTTTTATACTAAAACAGAGGATGATCTTCTGAAGACCGAGACAATAGGGGAAGCAACTGCACAAAGTTTGAAATTGTTTTTCAGCAGGGATGAGAACCGGATGTTAATTGCCAATCTGCAATTCTGTGGCGTTAACACAAAGGGAATGGAGAAGGCATCAGGGGGAAAATGGAGCGGTAAAACCTTTGTGCTCACCGGTACCCTTTCGAAATATACCCGTGATGAAGCAGCGAAAATAATTGAGGAGCAAGGTGGTAAGGTTAGCGGGAGTGTCAGTAAGAAAACGGATTATGTACTTGCGGGTGATGATGCCGGTTCAAAACTTGACAAGGCGCAAGCTTTGGGTGTGGCGGTGATTGATGAAGCAGCATTTGAACGAATGGTTAAAACGGATTAACTACAAGGTCCACTGGATACACCATTGCTATTACCTGTATATAATTTATAATTCATTTTCGAACTAAATAAAGTAATGTTCACGGTGCTATCGAAGGGGTTTCTGATACGCTATGGAAAAGGAAGTAAGGAATAAATAATGCCGGAACAACTCGTAACGGTTATTCTGTTTGATGGTTTTCTTTCTCTGGAATGGGAGGATAGTAATGTTGAACCATCTGATAAGAAAATACAGTTTGAGCGACATCTTTACGATGTATATAAAAGTCAAACACCCGATATACCATTAAAGTGGTTGATCCCGTTGGGTCTTTGTACTGAGGATATACAACGGTCACCATCACTTGAATTCTGGCACAAATTTTCATCAAACTGGATACGTCAGATAAGAAATAATCCGGAGGCAGAAACAAAAAGGGAATTATTCAGTGTTGACATTGATACAGCAGATCAGGATTATTTTGCGGAAATAGTACCTCCAATGATTGGTGGTGAATTTGTAACATATGATTACTTTCAACGTGTCTGGGATCAACTCAATTACACATACAAAAATCACATAGCGACATTTAAGGGATCTGTTGAATCTTTTTTTCAAAATTGTTCTTTTACAGTACTTCCAACAGACAGAATACATTTTCATCTTGTTGAAAACCGTAAAAATGAAGTACGACCATTTGCTTTTTTAGCAACATACACTGCTTTGAAACGTGATAGCGGGCAGGTACGTCATTTCCCATTAAAAGCAGCTTTACAGGAATTTTCGGAGAATAAAAACAAGTTGCTTGAGTTGTTGTCAACGGTAAATAAGATTGCAAAAAATAACAGTTTAATACGATCACTATATGATTCAGGAGAATTATTCAATCCGGTCAGTTTAACACCATCAGAAGCGTTGGATTTTCTGAAAAGTGTTCCTGAAATTGAGCATGCCGGTATTTTGTGCCGTATTCCGCGCTGGTGGAAAGGGGTAAAAAAATCAAAAGTTTCGTTATCCATTGGAAATAAAGCTCCATCACGACTTGATCTGCAATCTTTATTAACATTTGATTCCTTCCTTACTATTGACAATGAAATAGTATCAGTTGACGAAGTCAGAAAAATAATCGAACATGCTCAGGGGCTTGCATTTATAAAGGGTAAATGGATTCCGGTTGATATTAAATCATTACAAAGCAGCATTGATCTTTATGAAAAGGCAAAACTGATTGCGGAACAGCAGAACGTATCATTCGCTGAGGCCATGAAAATTCTTGCGGGCGTAGGCAGTAACAGTTCTATTCCTGCTGCGGTTGAAATTTCGTATGGTGCATGGATGCATCAGTTGATGCAAAAATTGACAAATCCGACATCACTGCATGAGACAAAAGCGTCTTCATCTCTAAAGGCAACATTGCGGACATATCAGCAGCATGGTTTAAACTGGCTCTGTTTTCTTCATGAACTTGGACTGGGCATGTGTCTTGCAGATGATATGGGACTTGGAAAAACGATTCAGGTACTTGCTTTGTTGCAATTAAAAAAAGCAAAAAAACAGTGTAGTTTGATTATCGTACCGTCATCGCTTATCAGCAACTGGCAATCGGAAATAGCAAAATTTACACCGGATCTTAAAGTAAGAATTCTTCATCCTCAGAGAAACAAGCAATGTGACAAGGAAGAATTATTATCAGGGATTAATGATTATGATATTGCGATAACAACCTATGGGATGATTCAAAGAATTGACAATATCGAAAAAAAGGAGTGGTTTTATATTATTTGCGATGAAGCACAGGCGATTAAAAATCCCGGTTCAAAACAAACTGCTGCAGTTAAAAAATTAAAATCCAGGCACAGACTTGCCATAACAGGCACTCCGGTGGAAAACAGGTTAAGTGATCTTTGGTCAATATTTGATTTTATCAATACAGGTCTTTTGGGGACATTTACAGAATTCAAAAAATATATGTCACGGATTACCACTGAACCTGAATTGTTTACAAAATTAAAAATGGCTGTTAAACCATATATACTCCGGCGAAGTAAAGCAGATAAGTCCATAATCAGTGATCTTCCCGATAAGGTCGAATTGAAATCTTATTGTGAATTATCAGCAGTTCAGATAAAGCTGTACCGGAAATTAGTCGATGCAATGGAAGATGAGCTTGAAAAAACAGATTATCTTTCACGCCGTGGACTGATATTCAATTATCTGGTAAAATGTAAACAGCTCTGCAATCACCCCGATCATTTCACGGGGAGTGGTCCCTTTGATGCATCCCACAGCGGGAAATTCCTGCGTATTGCAGAACTCTGCGAAATTATCAGTGAAAAACGGGAGAAGGTACTTATATTTACACAGTTCAAGGAGATTATCGAGCCGCTCGAACACTATCTTTATGGGATATTCAAGGCAAAGGGAGTTACGTTAAGTGGTTCATCAACATTGAATCAGAGGAAAAAAGCGGTTGAATTATTTCAGGATGAATCAGTATACACACCTTTTTTTATACTATCATTAAAAGCCGGTGGAACGGGACTCAATCTTACTGCCGCGAACCATGTGATTCATTTTGACCGGTGGTGGAATCCTGCTGTTGAAAATCAGGCGACGGATCGCGCTTATAGAATAGGGCAAAAAAAGAACGTTGTTGTTCATAAATTTATTTGCAAAGGAACGATAGAGGAGAGAATTGACCTGATGATTGATGACAAAAAGGTAATAGCCGATGAAATTCTTACATCAGGTACCGAAAACTGGATTACTGAATTTGATAATAAAAAAATCACAGAAATGTTCAGATTGAACCTTGATATAGGATCATGATTCAGCGATGACAAAAAAGAATACCATTAGCAGGAAAGAAGTTAACTATGGGGTATAGCAGATACAGCGATTATCCGGAATATGTGTCAAAAGCGGAAAAAGTAAAAAGAGCTGTTAAAGTACGGGAGACGTTATCAAAAAAGAGTGGCATTGCACTTGAGTCAATTGAAGTAAGCGGCCGTCTGATTGCAAAATCATGGTGGGGAAAAACCTGGAACAGCAATATGGAGCGCTACTCCGATTACGCGTATCGTCTTGACAGAGGAAGAAGTTATGTGCGATCCGGTGCGGTCATCGACTTAAAAGTAAAGGCCGGAGAGATCAGTGCACTGGTAATGGGCAGTAATCCACGACCCTATCAAATTACCATAAAGATTGACATGTTAAAAAAGGCTGATTATATAAATTTGTTGGAAATGAGCAAAAATTCGCTGGATTCAATGCAGGCACTGCTTAAAGGCGAATTTCCATCCGAACTGAAAGATGCATTCTTTACAAAAAATACCGGACTGTTTCCATCACCAAAAGAGATACATTTTCATTGCGATTGTCCGGATATCGCGAAAATGTGCAAACATGTGGCATCGGCAATGTATGGTGTGTCGGTGCGTCTTGACGAAAAACCGGAACTGTTCTTTCTGCTGCGCGGTATTGATGTTGGTGATTTTGTCAATGTTCTTGTTGATAAGGAAAAGGATTCCATTTTAAACCGGTCAAGCAAAAAAAGTGGACGGGAGCTTGCGGGTGAGAGCGATGATTTATCTGAACTGTTTGGTATTGATCTGGGTAATGGCAGTACTGATCTGGTAATAACGGAATCTATTCAACGTAGTACCGCCGGCAGTACGAAGGTTACTGAAACAAAACCGGTATCGAAGAAGAAAACCGTTAAAAAAACTGCAAAAAAAGCGGTGAAGAAAGACGTAAAGAAAGTAGTAAAGAATGGTGTGAAAAAGAAAGCAGAAGTTAAGGCAGCGGTAAAAAAATTGACAAGATCAAAAAAGTGATTGACCGCAGAATCCAGGGACAAGTGTGACCGTCGCAGGACTTTTAATGCTTGGATTTTTTGATATGTCCTTGATTTTTTCAATGATAAGAATGTGGTGACCCCAAGGAATACTGTAAAACAATTCTGTATTACCTGATTTTGCAACAGCCTGTTGCAAAATTAAAGTCCTGTATTCTTTGGCAAAACGAATCATATAACCGATATTGCGCTCCGAGAAGCCCTTGATCTCTGGAAGTTCGTTATGGATATCTTTAGCTCCATGCTCGCCACAGCCCTTAGCTTAGGTGTTGCACTGAGCTTTTACTGTTTTAAAATAGCCTTTGCATTCAGGGGTTGTAAGTTCTTTCTTCACTATCAGATATCGCTGGAAAATTAAACAGAAATCCCCGTTCTTTGCGAAATAACTACCTTTCAGAAGTGGTAAAAAAAGGAATTCTGGAACTGAAACATTCCGATACTCCCAATAATCCCAATCAGGCGTACAGAACAGTTCGGTGATAAAAAGTACACAATTTCAGTTCGATTCATCGTGGTTAAGGAAAGGATAAGCCGTTATCCTTTCCTTGGCAAAAATCTAAGTTAAAGTTCGCGAACCTGGATTTTCTTATGCTGCTCCAGTTTTAAAAGATGGTTAGTATTTTGTTGAACAGATCATAATCTGGTTATATATTCAGAATAATAACACCCGCCACGCTTCTTTGTTTGTTTCGACAGGCAAGCGCACCAGGCGGGTTTTCTTTTTTATTAGGGTTAGAATGTAATACACCAAAACCTAACTATCGTTTAAGTGGGCAGTGCTGTCCTACGAAATGAATTCCACGCTGTTCTCAGAAAGTATGTCTTCTCCCTTAAAAACATGGATTTTTATACTGCTGCAAAGTAATTTAATAAAAAGGACTGTTTCGGTTTTCCAATAATAATTAATATGGCTGATGTACATGATAAAGAGACCCGCTCATATAATATGAGCATGATACGAGCAAAGAATACAAAGCCTGAATTAATTATCAGAAAGTTTCTTTTTTCAAAAGGTTACAGATACAAGCTGAACGATAATACATTGCCTGGGAAACCTGATCTGGTCATACATAAATATAAAACTGTGATCTTTGTGAATGGTTGTTTCTGGCACGGCCATGAAAATTGCAGGTTTTTTGTTATTCCTCAAACCAGAACCCAGTGGTGGAAAGACAAAATTGACAAAACTAAACAAAATGATATAAAAAATTTCACATTGTTACACGCAGCAGGATGGAAAGTCATTATTGTTTTTGAATGTGAATTAAAAAAAAATGTACTGCAGGAAACATTAGGAAAGCTATTAAATGAATTACATTGATCTGTTTGCGGGAGCGGGTGGACTCTCAGAGGGTTTTATTTCTGCTGGTTTTACACCGGTTGCCCATGTTGAGATGAATCCCAATGCCTGTGATACTTTAAAAACACGTCTCGCATATCATCACCTCAAAGATAAGAAAAAAAGCGGAATCTATAATGATTATTTGCAAAACAAAATAAGCAGGGAAAAACTTTGGGGAAATCTGCCTGATAGTAAATTACAATCTGTTATTAACGCTGAGATTTCAGTTGATACAATGCAACAAATATTCAGGGGTATTGATTCATTACTGGATGGTGGGAAAGTTGATGTTATTGTCGGGGGGCCACCCTGTCAGGCATATTCGCTTGTGGGCAGAAGCCGTGATCCCAACAGAATGGAAGGGGATCACAGGAATTATTTATTCAAACATTATGTTGAATTTCTAAAAAAATACAAGCCGAAATATTTTGTTTTTGAAAATGTACTTGGTTTATTGTCTGCGGGAAACAGAAAGTATCTCGATGAAATGTGGACATTATTCAAAGAGGTCGGTTATAAACCTGAATACAGGGTTTTAAGCGCAGAAAAGTATGGCGTTTTACAGGAACGGAAACGTATAGTCATAATTGGCAAATTGGGAAAAGGCAATTTTGATTTTCCGGAACCGGAAGAAGTAGAGAATTGCTGGAGTGTAAAAAAGGATTTGTTATATGATTTGCCGTCACTTAAACCAGGTGATGGTTTTATGTGGGCACCCTACGATCAGCAGTGTAATGATTATTTAAAGTCTTCAGGGATCAGGAATGGCGAATCGGGAGTAACGCAACATATAACAAGACCGCATAATGAGCGTGATCTTGAAATTTACAGAAGAGCAATTACTGCATGGGTGGATTCCGGAGAACGGTTAAAGTATTCTGATGTTCCGGAAAATTTACAAAGTCATAAAAACCGGGAATCCTTTCTTGACAGATACAAGGTCGTAAATCATAAGGGCAGTTCCCATACTGTTGTAGCCCATATTGCCAAGGATGGACATTATTACATTTATCCGGATAAACGGCAGGTACGTTCACTTTCTGTAAGGGAAGCTGCAAGAATACAGTCTTTTCCGGATAACTATTTTTTTGAAGGTGGAAGAACTGCGGCTTTTGCACAGATAGGGAATGCAGTGCCACCGTTGTTGGCAAGAGCGATTGCTAAAAAGATGAAGGAGCTACTACTATTGTGAACATAAATTGCACTATTAGACTACATGTGTTGAACCTGAAGCTGCAACAATCATTGAAAGTAGAAGCTTATTGATTTTATGGTGAATTATCTAAAGTTTTAAATAAGAACATCGATTGTGATTTAAAGTTGAAATAACATCAAAGACAGTAGGTAAAAATGGATGAGCTTGAGTTTCTGAAGACCGTTCTGAAAGAAAACCATCTAAATAAAAACATTCTGTTTTATGGAGACTTCCCTGATGATTTTTACAGGGATGTTATTGATGATGATTTTTTCTTTAATTCACATATTAATCTTGAATTACCATTTACACAGGGAACAAATTATGTTTACCAAAGAAATCGTAGATATTACAATTTCAAAGGCATAAAAAATTGTCATATTAATGGAGATAGCATAAATTGCATTCACAATAGAAATGCATTAATTACATTTCTTTCAAATGATTGGGAAGCAGAGGGGTATCACACATTTGATGATGGTAGAATATCTTTTTCAACAAATGCAGATAGAATGCAATATGCAACGCGTAATACATATTTACTTCTACCAACACAAACTAACGATTATCAAGATATAAGTAGTGAAAATGAACTCGTAATTGATCCATCTAAACTTTTTCCTAATGGTTTTTTATTAGTTATATCTCCTTCAAGAGGACAGCTTGACGAATTTATAACAACTACAGAATTAAATCCTAAAAAGACTCATGAATTTGGAAGAAAAGTACTGTCTGGTATTAAAAAATTCCATATTTCTTCTCACAACGTTGAACAACTTGAAATGTTTTTGAAACAATTACCAGAATGTGGCAGTTTGAATCGATTCCTTATAGTTCGGGATTCTCTCTCAAAGTTTGACAAAACAATTATTGATATTGCTAAAAGAAAAGATGTGCGCATAATCGCATTTCAATCACTTTCAAGAAAGACAAAAGAAGATCGAGATTTTTTTAAAAGAGGAAAATTTCCATTCCACGAATTTGGCATTTTGGTAAGAGATGGTGCATATTGTGAATATTTAAGACAGAAAGATATAAATTTTCAAAATCCTATTCCAACAATTGAAGTCATTGAGGATACATCGGAACCAGCCATCAGTCGAGACAAATTATTAAAGAAAATCCATGCGTTTTATAAAGCAAATCCTAATGATGATGCTCTTAGAAACTTCTTTTGGTCGATTTTAAGGACACCTATCTATTTCACTAAAATTGATTTTTTAAAATGCGTTATGGAATCGTTTCGATTACTTATTAAATATAACACTAGTGAATTAGAAAGTGATTTTCTGGAATGGTTCAAGAAACAGCAAGATAGTCTAAATGATACATTTTCGACATCGCAAAAATTACTGGATAGCATTGATGAACAAGGGCGCATCACAATTTCTGGTTGGGTTGCGAAAACAGTTTTAGAAGAGCTAATAACAACTCCCAAAGTTACTTATATTAAATTTGAAGTATCTTCATTTGAACTACCTATGGTCATAAAAAGCGCTAATAGTATAGTTAATAATCAACTGGATCTTAACAATGGATTATTGACAGATTCACTATTTAAATCTATAGTTGTTTCTGTTGTCCATTCAATACCTAGTACATCGGATTTACAGGAAGATATTAATTCAGACACAGATCTTGGGACAGTCTGCATTGCAAACAATGGAAATAGGATTCCGGTTGTAGGTAAATCTTATTGGATACTTCAAGGGATGGATGATATACAGTTTACACCTTCTTCTATGATTCCTCCGAATGCGTATCTTGTAGATTTCGAAGCTGAACAGGAAGGCGCTGAGAATGATCTTGAGAAGATCCAAGCATGGAGGCGGGCATTAATAGAAAGATATATGGATGATGTTGATAGTTGCCAGCGTGATATGGCAAAGCTAGATATAAAAGTTGTAAAGGGCACCATTGCATATTGGCTTAACCACCAAAGTGATCAAATTGCGCCGAAAAAGAAAGAACACTTCGATAAGATAACCGAACGCATTTGTGGTATTGCAGAAGTTGCTGAGCGAGAAAGGTTATGGGAAAGAGCAGAAAGAATCCGAACTGCTCGTCGAATTGACGGTCGTGAAAGAATTGCACTAGCTCGTGACTATTTTGTAGAGTTTTTTATAACTGCTGTTGACAATGGAACCCTTTCAGATTATAAAACTCTTTACCATGATGAAACACTTACAAAGATTACAGTTACAAAACTTCGTGGTATAGTAAATGGAGCTGAAAAATGACTATTATGATTCCTGCTGATTTTAAAAGTGGATTAATGGGGGAAGAGGCTGTATTTAAATGTATTAAAGATTGCCCCCAATCTAATAACTGGGTTTGTTTCCATAATCTCTATTGTGGTGAACACCATACTCAGCAGTCTACCGAGATAGATTTTCTTCTGATTGCTCCACCATATGGAGCTTTTTGTATAGAGGTAAAAGGTGGAACTGTATCCCATAAAGATGGAGTTTGGACCTATAGCGGAAACGGCAAACAGTATTCTTCTGACCGTTCGCCATTTGAACAGGCTAGATTAAATGCACTCACTGTTATAGACTTTTTAAAAAATCGTATTGATATACCCCCATTTGTTTTTAATTGTGTAATTTTTCCTTTTTCAATATTTCCAGCATCTGCAGGTCTACAAGCATCTGCATCTCACAGAGTACTTGACAGAACCAATTTTTCGCCAGATGGAATATCCCGATTTATTAAATGTATCCATGGCATAGATTGTCCTAAAGCTGTGTTGACACCTTCTATTGCACATAAAGTCAGAACAATCCTTGGACCTCGATTTGAAATTTCTCCCTCTCTACTTTCTCTTATTGACGAAACAGAAAATAGGATTTTACGATATACAGAGGACCAATACAAAATTGTGGAAACTCTTTCACAATTAAATCATAGAGTCGTGGTTTCCGGTTATGCTGGGACAGGTAAGACTGTGATGGCAATGGATCTTGCAATGCGATTTTCACGTAATAATCAGAAAACAGCATTAATAGTAATCAATCCGCTTCTTGCGGATCATTTGAAAAAAAGAATTACAGAGGTTTGCCTTAAAAATAAGTGGAATCCTCCAGAAGTATTCGCAATAAGCAATCATAGTGAATATGTGAACACCAAAACTCTTTTTGATATATTAATAATCGATGAAGCTCAGGACATAATTGTCTCAGAAGATTTTTGTATCATCATTAATGAACTTATAAAAGATGGCATAGAGTATGGAAAATGGTTCTTTTTTGGTGATATTGAACGTCAAATATTGGAGACCGAATCAAAACCTGTTTTTTATAATCTTTTCAACGTAACACCTGTGCAACTTTTATTGAAAAAAAACTGCAGGAATACAAGATATATCGCCAATCGTGCTTTAATGCTTGGAAGAATTCAGAGTGATTCTCTTGAACTACCTCCCAAATCTGATACAGACCCAACCGTTGACACAATAGAATTTAAAGAAAAAGAAATTAGAAGTGTAATAAAAAAGGAAACTAAAAAGCTGTGTAGTAATGGAGTTAAAAAGGACGACATTATTATTATTATTTCAGATGGTAGCAAATTTCTAAAGGATGTTCGGGAGGAAGGAAATGCTTGTAGTATATCCTGCCATACAGTTTCCGCATTTAAAGGTCTTGAAGCAAGATGTATTATTTTTGTTGATCCAGTAAATAAAACCTGTGGGGAACTTAATCCTGACTTGATTAGATATGTTGGCATCACACGAGCATCCTCTAAACTGATCATTCTTGTTCCGGAATATGATAAAAATATTTTGGAAGAATTTTATATCGCCAAGGAAAATGAATATGTTTGATTTCAGAGATGATATTGCAGAATTTCTTGAAGATGTTATTTATGGCCCATCAAAGCTTAATGAAATTGAGAAAATGCGAAATGATCGGGATAATCCGTTTGGTACATACCAGTATGGTGCAGGAATACTCTATCCTCAACAAAACGATGATCTTCTTGACCAATGGGATATTGAATCTGAAAACGATGAACCTGCTGAAATTGACGAACTTGTTGACAATTCACCTAAACGATCAAAATCTACCACAGAACGTGATGATGATGAAATATATCGGGCGGATCAGTTTTTTCCTTCTGCATTTGGTTTTTCTTGTATTTGCCGAAAACAAGAGCTTAACAATTTGAAATTTTCAGTTCGTTTCAGTTGGTATGAAGCTTGCACGGAAGAACGTACAGAAAATTCAGTTATAAAGAAATTAAAAATATGGAACCGAAAAACTCGGGAAGTTACTTTATTGCTACCTGAAATGAAGAAAGATGACAAAATATATTGCAAGACATTACATCAGGATGATGATGGAAGAGAACTTGGAATTCAGGTGAGGAATAGAAAAAATGTCTACGATAATAGTGCTTTGTATATAACCATCTCGCTTGTAAACAAAGCAACAGCAAAAAATAATTCTCAAATTAAACAAAAAGCATTTTCACAAATCGCTCTTTGTGTGGAAGGGGTTACATTCCTTCCCCTTCCTGGACCACTTATTGATAAATCTTCCAATATGGATGAAAAAACCAATGCGTTTCTATATCGAGAAATTAAGGAATATGCCGTTGGACATGGTTCTGCTGTTAAAACATTTGAACAAGAAAACAGTAAATCCTGCACGAAAATAGCCCTCGATTTTCTTCCTGTATCAGAAGTCCCTCCAGCAGATACAATTGGAGAAGTGGGTAGTAGTTTAATTTTTTACATGCGACTTTTAGCTGATGAAGAATGCTTTGATAGTGAAATTGATAAGTTGGAGAAACTTGCAGATAAATATGAATGTTGGATATCGAATAAATTATCAGTATTAATAAATTCGTCAGAACTTACAGATATTGAAAAAGAGACTGCAGCAAATCATGAAAAGCTCTGTAAAGAAGTGCTGGAACGATTTAGAACTGGTATTCAAATGTTGAAAGATAATGAAGATGTTGCCTCGGTCTTCCGATGGACTAATCTTGCGATGTATGAACAGCAAATTCGAGGAAAAATTGATCCATGGGAAGGTGCTGATAGAGATCCAAGATCTGGGATTGATGAGAAATTGCAAAAGAGTTGGCGTCCATTCCAAATAGCTTTCATTACTTCTCTTTTACCTGACATGGTGGACCCGATAAACTCTAAATATCGTGATTTCGTCGATTTGATCTGGTTTCCGACTGGTGGTGGAAAAACAGAAGCCTACCTTGGTCTTGCTGCATTTACCATTTTATGGAGGAGATACAATGCTATGGGTGATTACGGTAATGGGACTGCCGTTCTCATGCGATATACACTAAGATTGCTTGCATCACAGCAGACAGCTAGGGCACTTTCGCTAGTATCTGCACTTGAAATTATTCGCCGAGAAAATATTAGTTTATTAGGAAAAACACCCATAACACTTGGATTTTTTGCTGGTGATGGAGCCTCACATAATACAAGAAGTAATGCAATAAATGATTTAAAGGAAGATGGAGAACACAAGTTTATTCTTGAAAAATGTCCACATTGCGGAAGGAAAATTGTCAAACACCATGCAAATAATTTTTCTGGGGCCAAAGTCGGAACTGTACACCAGAATGGTAAAAAGACAGTAATACAATTCTCTAGAAACACTGTCGTTCTTTACTGTCCAAATACATTGTGTTCATTTCATGGTGGAATACCATTTTTTCCGATTGATGAAGATATCTATGAGCAACCACCCGCATTTATAATCGGTACTGTTGACAAGTTGGCAATGCTGCCATACAAACCAGAAATGAGGGCGATCTTTGGAGATAATGGCACAAGAAAACCGCCAGAGTTAATACTTCAGGATGAATTACATTTAATCAGTGGTGCCCTTGGTTCAATTGCCGGGGCATATGAAATCTTGATTGAAAAACTCTGTATGAATGAAACTGTTAAGCCTAAGATCGTGTCTGCAACAGCAACTGTTGCACGGGTAGCTGAACAATGTAAAGACCTTTGGGGAAGAGAAATGCGGGTATTCCCTGCGCCAGGACCAATTGCAGGTCACAATTTCTTTTCGAAACCGGAATTAGATCCATCCAAAATGAGACGATATTTAGGTGTTATGCTGCCAGGGCTTTCAAGTATTGCTTCTCAATCTGTTGTCACAGCAGCACTGCTCGCTGCACCACGTCAATTTGTTCGTGATGGAGGAAATTGTTGTGAAGTTGACCCTTGGTGGACATTAATTGCATACTTTATTACTCTCAGGGAATTAGGTAATTTCTCCACCATAGAACAGAATGAAATAAGAACTTTGTTGATTAAATTTTATAAAATGCGGGCTTCTCCTGAATCGTCGCAATTAAGAGGTCCGAATACTTACAAATCTGTTGAATTAACATCGCGATTTTCATTGTCGTTGGTAAAGGCATGGATGGATGAGCTTGTAAGCACTGTCAGAGTGAACAAATTCCAAAAAGATAATACCATTTATCTTAAGTCAGAAGATGTTGTTGATATTTGCAGAGCTTCAAATATGATTCAGGTGGGTCTTGATATTGGTAGATTGGGGCTAATGTTGATGTACCGTCAACCCCAAACAACTGCTGAATACATACAAGCGTCAAGTCGTGTTGGTCGTCAAAAACCAGGCCTTGTAGTTATATTGTACAAGCCCCAGAGCTCCAGAGACAGGTCACATTATGAGCATTTCCATTATTATCACAGTTCTTTCTACAGGGATGTCGAATCAATATCACTTACACCCTGGTCGCCACAAGTTATCGAACGAACGGTTCATGCACTTTTAATTGGTTTATATAGGATTAAAAATCCAGGCCAAATATATCCTCAGAATATAGAACCATTGAATAATTTTAAACTTAGCGAATGTAAAAAGGAACTTATTGAAGCATTCGCTAACAGAGGTTGGGGAAAAGATGCTGTAATCCGTGCAGAATCTTACATTGATTCGTTACTGAATGATTGGGCAAATGCAGGTCCACTGCACAGGTGGTCACCAAATCCTTATCAAAATGACAAGGGTAATCCATGGTTAATGACACCTCCGGGAGAGATGGAAGCAATTCCATCTCTAAAACGATGGGCAGTAATGCAGTCTATGCGAAATATTGACAGCTCGACAAAACTTATTAAATAAGGAAAAGGAATAGGTAAAATGACTATAGAAGCAAGAGGCTCTCAACTTCTTTCATTCTGGGGACCAGGAAGCATTATCCCTTTGCCAGGAAATAAGATTGCAGTGATAACGGACCCTTCACTTTGGGTTTATGAAGATATTCTAAAAAACGAAATTGTTGACAGTAGACTTTGTAATCAGCTTGGAATTCATCATCTATATAGTCCACCATCTAAAGGGATTTCCGCTGGTGTTAGAGTCAACTGGTTCCCAAAATATGCATATTGTTCAAGCTGTCTTGAGATTCAACCAGTAGTTACTGGCATTGATATTGATGGTAGTCAAAATTGCATACACCAAACAAAGAATAAAAGTAACCCTTGTTCTAGATCAACCATGATTCCACTTCGTCTAGTCCTAGTCTGTAAAGCCGGTCACCTCTCCTCACTTGATTACTACACATTATTTAGGAGCAAGGTAATTAACGACTGTGCTCATAAAACTCTAAAATTTCACCCTGCCGCTTCAGCTGAACCATTTATGGCTCGAATTGAATGTGCTGAATGTAATGAATTCCGATTAATAATTGAATTAGCAAATACTACTGGTAATGATTGTCCAAAAGAAAAACCTTGGTTAGAAATGGTTAACGGTCAATATGCTACCGATTCAAATTGTAGTGAAAAAGCATCGCTCTACCTTATAGGTAGTTCGGCTCTACATTATTCAACCAATATGGCATCTATATATATTCCAGATCTGCTTCCAATAATAACAGATACTATCAAAAGAAAAGTAGATTTACTAAAAAATGAATTAGGAATGCCATCAGAAGAAATTAAGCGAAACCTACGTGCATATTCAAATTTAAAAAGTTTTCAACCAACTCTTGTACACAAAGTAATTGATGAAGTTCTCTATGGTTCTGATGGTGTAAATGTTCAATTAACTGAGATTGATTATCGTCGACAAGAACATGACTTTTTTTTTGAAATGAAAGATGGTCAATTCCCAATTGACGATGCGCGACCTGTTATTATCACAAAGAGCTTGGATCTTAGTGACTCAATGCTCAGTACTTTTTTTTGTCGAATTCAAATTCTTGAAAAACTAAGAGAAACAAGGGTTTTTACTGGTTTCAGTAGGTTGGCACAAGATGCAGAGATTATCAGGCCGACAACCGTTCAATTAAGTCAAAATTCTTGGTTACCAGCGGTGACACAAGCTACCGAGGGGATCTTATTCTTCTTTAAGCAAGAGCTAATAAACACTTGGCTGCAAAATGCTAACATGGCTACTTATCAAGCGATTCTTAAGAAAAATAATGAATGTTGGAATCCAAAATACTTTTTACTACACGCATTTTCGCATTCTATGATTGATGCCGTTGCAGATGAATCTGGTTACCCAGCTTCAAGTCTTCGCGAGCGAATTTATTGTGATGGTGATCATGACGAAAATATGCATGCGGTACTAATATATGTTTCAAGTGGTGATTCTCAGGGGGCTCTTGGTGGCCTTGTTAACGCAGCAAACTGTGTAGATCTAGCTCGCATTTTAAAAACAGCAATTCATAAAGCATCCTGGTGTTCTGCGGACCCTGTTTGTAGTTTATCCGAAGGGCAGGGAAGTAATAACTCTAACCTTGCTGCTTGCCATTATTGCCTTTTACTTCCAGAAACATCATGCGAATGTTTTAATAAATTTCTGGACAGAAATGCGATGATAGATGAGGATTGTGGCTATTTTAAAGAGTTATTGTGATGTCTGGCAGTCGCAAAAAACACTTTTTAGGATAAATGATAAAGATGGTGTGATTTTACACATCTCTCGGTAAGAATACTTAAGGGGCAGCAAACAAAGAAAATGACAGTATGTTCACACCTGTATGCCCAAATATCACAACTCCCTCGCCGAAACCCTACTTCTCCGACTCAAATCCAAACTTCCCGGCGCAGTTTGCTTTGTTCTCTTGCACCGGGATATAATTTTTTTGGGCCAGAGGTCACAACTTTTCCCCCGATGAGTCATTTTCAGGAGCCTGAAGGAAATTTCCCATCGCCCAGGCTCAATTTCTTTTGGCCGGAACATAACTTCTCCCTCCCCGGGATAAACTTTCCAAACCCAAACCATTATTTCTTTTAGTCCAATGATAATTTCCTCGCCTGAGTCAACATTTTCTATTGGTTTGAGATCTGGATTTCTATAAGAGAAAGCCAGAGTAGGGGAGAATACGGTCACCAAAAAAAAAATGAGCAGCCTATGGTGAACAAATCATTTCGACAGTGTCACAAGTTTTATCTGAGCAACATGGTAATGGATACAGTAAGAGTGCCTTATCCAGGATGATATCATTTTATGAAGTTTTTTCTGACGAAGGAATTGTTGCGACACTGTCGCAACAATTAAGCTGGAGTCATTTCGTTGAGATTTTACCTCTAAAAAATATACTGCAACGGCAGTTCTATGCTGCGATAAGTTATCATGAGAAGTGGTCTGTAAGGACGTTACGCAAAAAAATCGAATCAATGCTTTTTGAACGGACAGCGCTTTCAAAAAAGTGAATAGCTTGTCTATTCCTGATGTATGTCATCTGAAATAAAAAAATTAAAAAATTTGTAGCGCCCGTTTTGTCAGTTAGTATATTTATTTCAAGCTTGCTCAAATAAGACCGCTTGTCTTGTTATTTTTCCGGTTTCTTATTTGTGAGAAAAATGTAACAATTTAAAACCCAAAAGAAGGAGTCACACCCTATGGCTGACACTGCTTCAGTTGTTGCACAAACAGAAACAACTGACAAAAGTAAAAAATCAAGTGATTATGAGCGTCCGGAGCAGACGCTGGAACGTCACCGTCTTTCGCTGACAAATGCGAATGACCCGCGTATCCTTGATGTCCTTGGCAGGTTTAATTATTCCACAACCCGTATTAATGACGGGCTTGCTCTTGTCAAGAAGGCAACAGACATGATTGCCGGACAGAAGAAGGAAAAAG
>CAYMGX010000046.1:0-29828 GCA_964390065.1 uncultured Fibrobacter sp.
GCAAGTAGCAAGTAGCAAGTAGCAAGTAGCAAGTAGCAAGTAGCAAGTAGCAAGTGTCAAATCATAGAAATTCATCGCCTTTGAATTGATCGTTTATGTTTTTTAACTCACGGGTTACATTGTCGATTTCACTTTTAAGCTGCTCTGTCGGCGCTGATTTGTATTCGGAATACAGTTTCAGGTATTCATCAACTTTTTCCCTGTACTGAATCTTTTTCCCCTCTTCAGCAAGCTCCTTTTCAAGGTGATACAAACTGCCATCACTGATTTTCTCAACCATATCGAAATAGGTACTGGCAGCGTAACGCAGGATCTGATGAATTTCGTCAAGGTATTTACTCATAGAGTCAAGTACGCAAACAAGCGAGTGACGCGTTCCTTGTAAGTGTGTGAGTGCACTTGCAGCCATGCTGTAATATAATGCGATTTTACCAAGATCAGCCTGATCTGATATGACAATATGATGATAGGAACCCCGGTGATTATCACCTGCAAACAAACCAGCTGACACTAAACCATAATCCGCGTTATCCCGATAGACAACAAATTCATTGCGTAATCCCGGATGTGTATCAAGGTAGTTTCTGATATCATGATCAAAAACAGAGATGTATGGTTTATGCTGAATAAATGCTGTTGAGGCGATAAGTGATGTCAGCAATCCTGCAAGATAAACATTGATCTCCTGATCGCATCCGTGCCTGCCGCTTTCGATGTGCAAATCGATTCGTGCTTTGCATACATGCTCAAGAAAAAAGTAACTGGTTTTGGATGATTCTTTGTTATTGAGGTTGATCCATTCTGCTAAATTTCTGTCACTCCCCATGATCACCGCTCCGGAAAAAGTGGATGATACTGATGCCATTACTATTAATATATATCGGTTTTTTAAAAAATACTTTAACGATTAATTAAAAGAAGTAGCACGTAGCACGTAGTAAGTAGCAAGTAGAAAACACCAATTTCTTCTTTCTTCTTCCTTCTTCACCTTCTTCCTTCTTCTTTCCTACATGCTACATGCTACGTGCTACTTACTACCATACAATTCAACCTGTTACATTTTTTTTTAAAAAAACAAAAAAAACACTAAAGTTTTTTCGATAATTGCCGATATACCTTGTAGGGGAAGATGTACTAATCAACAGGGAGGTGCGTATGCAAGTCCAGAAAACCGGTGGATCAACTTTTCCAGTTGGGTCACTACGACGTGCAAACCACGAGCTACAAAAAATTTTAGAGAAACTTTCAACTGCGCAGCGTATCAATCGTGCAAGCGATGACGCGGCCGGTCTGGCAGTTTCGGAACAGCTGCGCTCTAATATCAGGGGCTTTAAGGTTGCAACACAGAATATCACCGATGCAATGTCGGCATTGAATATTACCGATGGTGCAGCAAATGAGTCGACAGCAATTTTACAGCGTCAACGGGAACTTGCGATACAATCCCGCAATGACACCCTTACTGATAATGACCGGGCAGCACTTGATACCGAGTATCAGCAGTTGACAAAAGAGCTTGACAGAATTACGGATGTTACAAAGTTCAACAAACAGGATGTTGCAACCGGGCAGGGATTGGCATCCGGAAATGCAGTTATTCAGAGCGGACCTGAATCGGATAATCAGATGACTTTACCTGAAATTGATATTAAATCAGCATCTCTGGGTGTACAGCCGACATCAATTGCAACATCAGCAGATGCAAATCAGGCTATTGAAGCACTTGACAATGCGTTAGGGTCAATCAACAGTCAGCGCAGTACGGTAGGTGCAACAGTCAACAGACTCTATTCCAGTGTCAACAATCTGAATGTTGCCATGGTCAATACTCAGGCAGCAGAGTCGGTGTTACGGGATGAAGACATGGCAAAGGGACTAATGGAGCTCACACAGGCACGTCTTTTACAGGAAGGCGGCACGGCGGCATTCGCGCGTTTTAATGAAATTAATAAAAGCTATGTAAGATCACTTATTGGATAACCACAACCCGGATTTGCACTCCATTTTAGGAGGCAATGCCGGGTTACTTTAACAACAGGTATGCATCATGACACCTGCAATTGACAGAACAAAATTATATGCACAGGTGCAGATTGACACAGCAACACATCGTCGCTTGATTTGCATGCTCCATGAAAAATGCGTCCAGCTCATACGCCACCATATTGATACAGATTCCCCGCACCAGACACCAAATTCAATTCAGGCACAGAATATCCTTGCACAACTTGAGCGTTCGTTGAAACAGGATGATGAGGTTGCTGACGGGTTATTTTATTTGTACGATTACTGCTATTGTCAGCTTGAGAAAGCAGACAAACAATCAAGTGCATCCGCGATGTCAATTATGTCCAGGATCAGAGATACTTTTGAGCAGCTCTCGCGAAACTGAACATTGTCATATAAATCATTATACTTTTTTCGAAACTATAGTTTTTATGCTTAGCATTCATTTCTTTACAAGCAGCATCTTGCAAATAGGCAACGTTAAAAAATAAGTCATAAACGCCCCGATAACCCCAATCACAAATGATCCGAAAAACCACAGCATAAATCCTACCCCGAAATCACCAGCGGGAATGTATGGCTTTATTATTTCAGCCCATTTTGAAGGTATCCATGCGTTAATAACTGATGCAGATGGTGCAATCCAGTCATTTGGTATACAGAGTGCTCCAGCATAATATGAAGCGAAAATCCAGAATGGCAGCAGCGGTGCGGATGATATTGACACACCAAGAAATGAGAGCGGCCGGTTGAACTTGAGTACCATTGACGCAGCGATAAGTGTCAACATATGAAAACCATGAAACGGTGATAATCCGACAAGTACCCCGATTGCAAGTGATGCAGCCGCGCGTTTTGGAGTCGTATGGGCTTTCAATTCATGCAGTACAAATGCTTGTAACTTCGCCCGAATGCTGAGTTCCCCGACCTTTCTGACATTTTTGGGCAGGAACAAACGGATCATCGCCGCCCGGCTATTAACCTTGCTTATTCGCATAAAATCAACAAATGGCCTGAAATGCGATACCCGTTCCTCTTTTGTCATGTAGAGCAGATGCACCGGAACACTCTTTACGGCAATATTATTCCAGGATGCACTGATAAGGATCTCTATTTCATACTCATATCGCGGACTGTAACATTCAAGCGCACTGATGGCTTCAAGCGGATACGCCCTAAGCCCGCACTGGGTATCACGAATATACACACCGGTATAGAATTGAAACCAGAACGCACCGAAACGTCTTCCAAACCGCGAGCGGGGTGGCTGCTCAATACCATCCTTTACCGTTATCGTCCGGTCCCCTATCCATAACGCTCCCGGTTCTTTATTTACATTGTCAAGCAACACAGGAATATCAACACCAAGATGCTGCCCATCAGCATCGAACGTAATCGCATGTGTGAACATCCGGTCGTTGCAATATCTGAAAGCAGCCTGAAGCGCCGCTCCTTTACCCTGATTTTTCTCAAAACTGATTACTTTGATATTGTCAATAGTATCTAACAATATTGCAGTTTCATCAGTTGATCCATCATTGACAACCACGATATCACTACAATATTTTTTTACATCACCAATAACGGATACAATTGTACCAGCATTATTATAGGTTGGAATTACTACTACAGGACGAATACTCATGCCTGGATTACCGCCTTCTCCAGTCAATCACCCTGATTTTTTTACGGGAGTTTTTTCTAAATGATTGAATTGTTGCTGTATTTGATACAAGAATCGGGAAATTTACACGCGCAACCGCTCTGAGCTCATTTGAAATTCTCTCTACCTTTGATGGATGCGTTGCGACATGAATTGATACTCTGTCCGAAAGTGCATCATCACCCTCGATAATGATCGCATAATCAGTAAGATCTTCAATAGTATCAAGCACACTGGTAATTGTCGAAGGATAAACAGTTGTGCCTTTAAGTTTGATCATCTGTGATTTTCGTCCAAGAATCGGACCGACCCGGATTGAATTACGTCCGCAGGAGCATTGTTCACTCATTTTGAAGGTAATATCGCCCGTCCTGAACCTGACAAGAGGCATACCCTCCACACCAAGCGGTGTCACAACGAGTTCACCAACAGTTCCATCAGGAACAATTTTCCCGTTATTATCAATAATTTCAGTATAAATCAGTTCCGGATGTGCATGCCCTCCACACCGTGCCTCACAATCGCAGTACGAAACACTCATCTCGGTGGATGCATACGTGGAGTACACCTGCGCTCCCCACAGACTTTCAAGTGATTCTGCCAGCGTATTGAATTCCATATTCTGATTACGTAAACTTTCACCGATACAGACAAGTTTTTTAACATTAAGCGTTTTGACATCAAAACCTTTTTTGCCGAGGTCAATTGCAAGCTTGTTAAGAAACGATGGTACACCGACAAGAACCGTTGGTTTTAACAGTTCAAAATAGTACCTGTGCATCTCTTCTGGCAGTACACCAAGTCTCATTGTGTTGGCGCCAAGCAGTACAGATCCGCGATAATAGGCCATACCGGCAATAAACAACCTGTCAAGACTTACCAGTATCTGTACACGGTCATCAGCCTTAATTCCGGCCCCGTTAAATGAGAGCGCCTCATTGAATGCCAGCCGATCAAGATCATTTGATGTCATTGAAAAAACAAGCGGCGTACCGGTAGATCCGCTTGTAACAACCGTTTCTACTATGTGACGGTTTTCAACGCCATTAAAATTATATGCCTGCGATCCGACATCACTCTTTTCTGTCAATGGCAGCATTACAAAGTCATCTATAGACTGAATCGCGTTGGGATTGAAATCGCTCAGAAGCTCCTTATAGTAAAGTGATACATCAAGCGTATGACGCACATGATTTCGCAGTGCACGTATTGTTTTATTCTGTATTTCATCAGCCGACAAAAATTCCCATGAATATTCAGGTTTAAAAACCAAGAATCACCCCCCCTGCAGGGAAGAAACTAAATTGATAAATAGCCGTTTTCGATTTATGTGTATTAGAATAAAGATACATCCAGACATTGTCCCGATTATAAATATTCTGTAAATCAAAATAGTAAATCACCTGGAAAAGTCCAAATCCATAGCGACGTTCGATGCGTAAATCCAGTTTATGATAGTCATCATATTGTTTGTTATTTAACGCATCCTGTGTATAAACAAAGCGTTGCTGCAGATTATCCCATTCGGGTTCAGTATAGGGACGCCCGCCAAGATAGCGCCATTTTGTACTTATCTCGACTCTGTCAGCAAGCGGGAATATCGGAGACAACGCGATCATCCACCATTTATTATGATTGTTTTTGTACCACGGACGTTCGAGAAATTCCGTTTTATACCCTGCGGTGATTGTAAATGCGTTGCGGAAATCGTAATCGCTGCGATACCATTCACCCTGATGTCCCGGTCGTGGATCCTCATTGAAAGAACGTGACCACGAATAAGCAAGCGAGCCGCTGAAGTGGTTGAGCAGTTTCTTCTGAACAAATAGTTCCAGACCATAACTATACCCATCACCGCATGAAACGACATCATTAGACAAATCGTACTTGTCATCAGTGAGCAGTGCAGCATTCACGGGGAGATCATCATATTTTTTATAGTATCCCTCAAGGGAGAACTTTGCACCAAGGGATTTCAGTGTATACTCAACCCCCGCAATTCCGGATGTTGCCCTGACCGGTTCAAGGTTTTTATTTGACGGAGCGGCAAGCAGATCAGTAAATTCAGGATCCTGAAACTGTACCGCAGCAGCAGCGGTACAGTCAATTGACTGATTAAGTGCATACACGAGTCCAAGGCGTGGTGCAATATTGTTTGAATTATTATACGTAAACCCATCAAAACGAACTCCCGGAATCAGCCTGAGTTTCGGTACCGGATAAATTATCCCTGAAATGTATGCACCGTATTTATAAGCAACGTTGTGTGCATCAATGGACAAATTGAATTCCTGCCCGTTAACACTGCCGATATTTTCCCACATATCAACATCAAAATCGCACCGTTTGAATTGTCCGCCGAGAAGCAGTTTACTGTTATCAAACACCATGGTCGCCTGTAATTTTACCGTTTGTTCCTCTTCGGATGATTTATTTACAAAAAAGGAGTCGATCGTACCACGCTGCGGATCACGGGTATACTCATACCGGTCAAATGTGTTTCCTGTACCACTTAATGTCAGTAGCGTAAAAAAACGTGATGTCCATCGTGATTCTGCATTAATACCCCCGGCGTAAACCTGTCCCCCGGCATCAATATTATCACCATCAGAGCCGGCTTCCTTATGTGCATTCTCTATCCCGATACTGTTGTCACCATAGAGAAAATTGCCCCAGAGCTTATGAACACCTGCATTTTGAACAAGTTTTGTCTGTACCCCCCAGTATTGTGGAATCGCGGTTGTTTTTGAATAGTTTGCAAACAGGTCGAGAAAGCTTTTTGAACCTGATGCCATGAACGTAGAACCCTTCCAGAGCGGTCCTTCACCGTGGGCCCCGATACCAGCCATCCCGAGATCGATTCCGCCTAATACCATTTTGTCGTTGCCATCACGGAGTTTGATATCCAGGACCGATGATGCCTTGCCGCCGTACTGTGCGGGAGGAGCTCCCGCACAAAATGTTAAGCCCTTTACAAGTAGGGGATTAATCAGTGACACCACCCCTCCCCCGCTTCCCTGACCAGCAAAGTGGTTAGGGTTTGCTACTTCCATATTATCAAGAATCAGCAAATTCTCTCCCGGATTACCGCCGCGTACGACTATTTCGTTAGTGTTATCGCCACCACTTGACACACTTGGAAGATCCTGAATAACCCGCTGAACATCCACGAGTGCTCCCGGTGCACGCAGTATCTCATCAAAATTCATTACCTTTGTTGATGATACCATATCAGCCGGTTTGCGAAATACATTTGCAGTCACAACAACTTTATCAAGTTTCTGTAGTGCCGGAAGCAGTTCCACTTCGACATATTTTTCTTGCTCACCGGCCACAAAAACATCATTTAAGGTATAGGGTTCATATTCATCATGTGTAAAAAGAAGATTCCAGGAACCAGGCCCCGTGGAATCGAATGTAAAGATTCCGGCTGAATCAGACTGTGCAGTGATCGAAACACCGGAGATAGTTATTTCTACATTGTAAATCGGTGCATGCGTCCTGACATCTTTTACCTGTCCGCGAATTTTTGCATCAACTGCAAACGCAAACAGCAGTATCAGGAGAAAAACAGAACTGTGAAACCATCGGTTTCTTACTTGATTAATGATCATACGCCACTACTTTACGCTGAAGGCCATCGGGACATTTCTCTGAGACTGAGAACGTTCTGAGACGTTATAATTATATGGTCAAGCAGGGGAATTTCAAGAAGTTTTCCTGCAGCATATAACCGTTCTGTCAGACGCCAGTCGGCCTCAGAAGCGCTCATGCTGCCGCCGGGGTGATTATGTGCGAGAATAAATGATGCAGCGCTGCATTTTAACGCTTTGTCAAAAACAATCCGGGGATAAACAGTGCACTGATTGACAGTACCTTCAGAAAGAATCTCTGTTTTAAGGATATGATTTGCATTATCAAGAAAAAGTGTCGCCACATACTCGTCGCGGCGCTGACCAAAACAGAATCGCAGGTACTCCTCAACATCTTTGCGATGGGAAATTATACTTTGTTTTTCGTACTTTTCTCTCAGGCAATAACTGATCAGATCTTTTTGCAAATAAAATAATGCTGCTGTCCGCTCCCCGACCCCATCAATTTCACAGAGTTCATCCATAGGTGCGTTGATTACAGCAGAAACGGATTTGAATTTTGCAAGCAATGCTTTTGCAATCGGCTTTGTATCGCGCCGTGGAATTGTGAATGTGAGCAGCAATTCGAGAATCTCATGCGGATGTAAAGCGGCCAGACTGTTTTTCAAAAATCTGTCAAGCAGCCGCGCCCGATGTCCCTCATGCAAAAATGCTGAAAGCGGTACGTCTGCATTTTCAGATTTTATCAAGGATTCTGCGAGGGAATCAGTTTGGGGTGAAGCGTGATCTCCCATACATAAACTCCGGTATTTACCACTCTATAGACATACCTGCAGCAGTAATACCAGCGCCAACTGTGCAGAATATAACCTTATCCTTTTTTTGTAAACCTCTTTCGACTTCAGAAAGTGCCAGAGGAATGCTTGCGCTTCCGGTATTTCCCATTCTATCAATATTGAGATAGAATTTTTCAAAAGGTACACCACTTTTTGCCGCAGCAGCTTTAATGATACGTCCATTAGCCTGATGAGGAACAACCCATCGGACATCATCAGCGTGCCACTTGCTTTTAACAACAAGCTCCTTGACCATTTTTGAAAAGCTCTCTGTTGCAAACCTGAACAGCGCTTTTCCATCAAGACGAATATACGGATCCACATCATCACCGAAATTCTGAGGAACTTCGTATCCGGGGACCTCGCGACGTGCCATATGAAGCCCGGCTGAGTCGGCAAGAATGATTTCATTAAGAATAACATGACCATGTTTACTACCGGAAACAACAGTCGCTCCGGAACCATCACCAAAAATAAAGTAGGTATCACGATCTTTTTTGTCAATTACTCTTGACTGAATTTCAACCGATGTAACAAGGATGTTATCGGCAATACCTGCAAGAACCAGTCCCTTGGCGACGGTTATTCCATAAAGCCATCCGGCACAGGCAGCAGTGAGATCAAAACAGGGAATACCACGAATACCCAGTTTTTTCTGAAGCACACACGCTGTTGACGGATAAACAGCATCCGGCGTTGATGTTGACACGATGATACCACCGATATCTGATGGCAAAAGGCCTGATTTCTCAATTGCCTGAGCTGCAGCTTTATACGCCATATCTGATGGTTTCTCACCCGGATCAGACCACCTGCGTTCTTTAATTCCGGTCACACCGAAAATGTAATCTTCAGTAATGTCACTATGTTCTTTAAGTAATTCACTGGTTTCAACAATGCGTTTTGGGAGATAGGTTCCGATACCGAGAATTGATACTTTTTTCCTGACTTTATCTGATGTGTGCGTGTCAACCAGCACCATATCAACTACAGGTTCGGACTCTATCTTGGCACCAGCAGGAGGGATAGCCTGTTTGACTGACAGATCAGATGTTTCAATCTCGATAACGGGCTGATCGAATGCAACAGTACTTGCTTCTTTGAACAATACTTTAATAACGGTGCCATCACAAGGTGCCTCGAATTCAAAAGTGGATTTTGCGCTTTCAATTTCAGCAAGCATCTGACCCTTTTTGAAAGATTCACCATCTTTTACAAGCCATTTTGTGATAGTTGCTTCTGTTTCAGCAGCAGCCTGCGAAGGCAGGAACAGCACTGTTCTAAATACCTCATTACTCACTTTTAGCTCCGATCATTGTTTCAATCGCCACTCGAATTCTTTCCTGGCTCGGTATATAAAACGTTTCTAACTCTTTTGCAAACGGTACCGGTATATCAGGTGCACTCACAAGTATTGGAGCACACGTTAATTCTCTAAAACACTCTCTTGTCACAGTGGAAATAATCTTGTCCCCGATTCCGGCAGTTTCTCCGCTTTCCTGAATTACGAGCAATTTACCTGTCGTTTTAACTGATTCAAGAATCGGCCCCAGATATGTCGGATTTAAAATAAATGGATTCCATAGCTGAACGGAATAACTAAATTTATTAATTACTGTCAATGCAGATTCAACCATCGCTCCAAGAGCAACAATTGTCAGATCATTCCCCTGTGTATAGCACCTCGGACGTTCAATTTTTGACAGATCACCATCAAAATTGATCGAATCCTGCTTGCTCCAGTACAGTAATTTATGCTCCATGACAATACACGGGTTCGGGTCATGAAAAGCCCCGACAATTGCCTCATAGCACTCCTGAGGAGTAACCGGGTAAAATATTTTCAAACCGGGAAAACGGGTCCATAAGCCATCAAACTCACCGGAATGAAACATTCCGACAGTGATTCCACCGCCACATGGCAAACGAAAGAGGATTGGTGCACCCAGTCCAGTCCTGAAATACCAGGTCCCGACGTTCAATCCAATCTGTGTGACAGCTTCGGTAGAGAAATCTGCAAACTGAAACTCCATTACCGGTTTTACACCGGTTTGTGATGCACCAAGGCAGAAACCAGCTGTTGCGGATTCACAAACAGGCAGATCAACTACGCGTTTTGCGCCATATTTCTTATATAAGCCCTTACAGGATTTAAATGGTGATTCATACGCACCAATATCCTGTCCGACAATAACAGAATCGTTATGTTCCTGCATGCAAAAATCGAGCGCAGCATTAATTGCAGTCAGATTTCTTGTTTTTTCGATGGTATAAGGCTGAACCTTTTTGTGATTTACAGGCGCGAACACGTCCCAGTTCTGCTTCTGAAACGATGGTCTGGCAAACTTGAGTGCTTCGAAAATATCAGCCTGAATCATCGCGCTGATCTCATTTTCAAGAGATGTAACCTCGTTCTCATCGTAGCCAAGCGCCAGAAGATCTGTCCGTGCACGCTTCATAGGTTCCCGCGCAAGCCATTCCTGTTTCTCGGCTTCAGGTACATATTCAGCATTATCATATGCTGCATGCCCCTCAAGCCGCAACGTCATACACTCGATTAGTCTTGGCATGCTATCTTTCACCATTGCGTCAAGTGAATCGCAGATGGTTGAATACACAATCCATGGATCGGTACCGTCAATGGTAATTCCTTCGATTCCATAACCAGTCGCACGGTCTGATAGATTTTTACAGGCGTATTGATTCTTTACAGGAGTAGAATATGCATAACCGTTATTTTCAATAATAAACACAACAGGTGTTTTAAGAACGGCAGCAAGATTAATTGACTCATGAAAATCACCGGTACTGCTTCCGCCATCACCGATCGTCGTTAAACCAAAAACGTCCTCGCCATTGAAACGGGCCCCCCAGACTCCCCCGACTGTAGGCGCCATCATGTTGCCAAGATGACTGATCATGGGAAATCTGCGCTTTGATGCATCACTGAAATGAACATTTCCTTCTCTACCGTGTGTCGGACTGTTTTCGTTTGCCATATATTGGCAAAGAATGGACAGTGGAGGCATCCCTAACACAAGATGCGCTCCAAGATCTCTATGAAGTATGGACAGAATATCTTTACCTGATCTGAATGGCAGAGACATTCCAACGGTAGTCGCCTCATTACCGGTACTGATTATAACCGTACCTTTAACATGCCCTTTTCTGAAAAGCTCACGAAATCGTGTATCCATTTCACGGGACATGAACATGTACATATACGCGACAGGAAGAAACTGTTCACGGGAAAGACGATGTGTAAACGATGTATTAACCGTTTTTAAATCTGAATAGCAAAGCTTGCTTTTAATCATATTAGAATTAATGTAAACCCCCGAACTAAAAAAACTGTATTTCTGATACCTTAACAGCTTTCAGAGAGCAAGTTTAAAAGTCTTTAAAATACAACCCTTGCAAAATACTTTTTCCAAAGCCTGAGAGTACAAAAGATTTCGCGAAATGCGAAAAATCTACTAAAAATGTATCGTCTGTTCCATTAAAGACAAAAACAGACAGATAACTTTAGTAACAAATTGATTCTATTGTTGTTAATCCGATTTCACTGTAAACCGGCGTACCTTGATGCCATTGCTTCCGGATTGATCTCGACCAGAATTGAACTGAATATCTGCTTTGCAGAAGCAATTCCGTTATCGTCGGTATATAAACGGTGATCTGTCCCTGTTGCACCACCATGCCCCTTATACGAAAGCTTAATACTTTTTGCATCTGCAAGGTCAAAATCGCATGCAAAGAGCAGTGATGGCTGCCCGTTATACTTTTCAGCCCCTTCAGCCTTCCACACCTCATTGGCATCAAATGAACTGTTGAACTCACACCAGATCGTTCCTTTGGTTATCGATGAATCGATGGTACTCTCAATTGTAAACGATCCCTGTGGCGTTGCTGATGATACCGCGTCAGGAAGTGGTTTTGAGGGTGTCGGGTACGGCAGTGATACTGCATTTAACCGCCCAAGCCAGTAGGGGAAACTTGACGTACGATACGTTGAATCGGGGTTTTCGTTAATACCGTTCCACGCCTGTTTTGCAAAGCAACGGGTAACATAAATATTCTGTCTAAAGGAATTCGAAGAATCCTCAACCCAAATTGCTATTTGCGGCATAATCCTGAATTTTGAAGCCCCGAATGAAACTACTGTGCCAAATGAGGAGCCCCGTGTAAACGTAAACTTAACCGGAATACCCTTTAACTCTTTATTGGTGACAATAGTGTCACCATCTCTGAGTGCAGGTACTTTTTTGCATCCGGCAAACAAAACAAAACAACAAAGAAAGGCAATTACCACGCGCATAATGTTATGTTTATCCAATTTTCATCATCCAGTTATGACGGTCCCTGATTTCTCCGTACTGAATACCCTGAATTTCCCTGAAGAATTTTGTCAGTGTATCGCCGGCTTTATCCTCTTCTCCAAATGTATATAGTTTGTCACCATGCTGTACTGAGTAAACCGGTGTAATAACGGCTGCAGTACCACATGCTCCGACTTCAACGAAGTCGGCCAGTTCAGTAACAGAAATGGCCCTTTTTTCTACTTTCATACCGAAATCCTCAGCTATTACCTGAAGACTGAGATTTGTAATCGAAGGAAGTATCGATTGTGATGATGGGGTTACATACCTGTTATCTTTTGTGATTCCAAGAAAATTTGATGTTCCGAATTCGTCAATATACTGATGCGTTGCGGAATCAAGATACAAGCAAATCGGGAAACCCTTTTTCTTTCCATCAAAGTCACCTTTCATACCGGCTGCATAATTTCCGGCGACCTTCACATTGCCGACACCATGCGGCGCAGCCCTGTCATAAAGCTCCTGAATATACGCCTTTACAGGAAAAAAACCATGTTTATAATAGGGTCCGACAGGCATACACAAAAGAATGAATGCATAATCCTCCGATGGATGCACACCGACATGAGGACTTGTACCAATTAGTAAAGGACGGAGATACATACTCGCACCGGTCCCGTATGGCGGAACCCAATGACGGTTCATCCCGATTACTTTTTTTACCGCAGCATTAAATATATCAACCGGTGGCGCAACCATCATGACACGATCCGCAGTCTGCTGCATGCGACGGGCGTTTTCTTCCGGACGGAAAACCGCAATTGTTCCGTCAACCTGAGTAAATGCCTTCATACCCTCAAAACAAGCCTGACCATAATGCAGACACGTTGCTGCAACATGCATCGAAATCATGGGATCTGTGCAGACTTCAACGCTTCCCCACCTGCCATCTTTATAGTCAACCCTGACAAAACAATCTGTCTGAGTATATTTAAATCCCAGATTCTGCCAATCAATTGATGGTGCCATAAAATATTCCTGTTTTGTTTATTTATTGAATTATGATCTATTCGCCGAAAGAGCATCCTTGAGGAGCTTGTATTTCATACTGTCAATTAATGCGAGCCAAGAGGCTTCGATAACATTTGCAGATACCCCTACGGTTCCCCAGATACTGGTTCCGTCTGATGATTCAATCAGCACGCGAACTTTTGCACCGGTCCCATCGGTACCATCAAGGACACGCACCTTGAAATCATTTAACTTAACTTTTAATAAAGATGGATACAATTTCCCGAGTGCTTTTCTTAACGCATTGTCAAGCGCATTCACCGGACCGTCACCTTCAGATGCAGTATGTTCAAACTGTTCATCTTTCCGTATCTTTATTGTCGCCTCAGAAAAGGCTTCACCATTTTCTCTTTTTTCTTCGATCACCCTGAAACCGAGTACCTGAAACGGATTACTGAATTGTCCGAGCATCTCACGGGCTATCAGTTCGAATGATGCATCCGCGGCTTCAAACTGATAACCTTTCGATTCCAGTTCCTTAATTTTCATAAGCAGCTTTTTGACCATGGGATCTTTTTTGTCAAGCCCCTGCTGTATAGTGTTAAGTTTTTCAAGAATTGTGCTTGATCCAGCCTGATCAGAAACAACAAACTGCCGCTGATTGCCAACAGACTCTGGAGGTACATGTTCAAACGAATGCCGTACCTTACGAACTCCATCTGCATGTGCACCGGCTTTGTGCGAAAACGCCGCTTCGCCAACATATGGCAATCGAATGTTCGGTGTAAGATTAGAAACCTCAGAAACAAACACTGATGCAGTTGTCAACATCCTGAGCTGCTGTTCGGTGACAATTTTATAACCGCGTTTGAGCTGAAGATTCGGGATGATTGTGCATAGATTCGCATTACCACACCGTTCCCCAAGTCCATTAACCGTACCCTGAACCTGTACTGCACCTTCAAGCACGGCAAGGCAGGAGCTTGCTTCTGCACAACCTGAATCATTATGCAAATGTATACCAAGCGGTGCAGTTATCGTTTCCTTTACTTTACGAAATATCGAAAGTACCTCATCAGGGAGCATCCCGCCGTTGGTATCACAGAGAACGATACAATCAGCACCAGCCTCCTGTGCAGCAGCAAGTGTTTTCATGGCATATTGGGGATTGGCTTTATACCCGTCAAAAAAATGCTCGGCATCATAGACAACTTCATCCATATTTTTTTTCAAAAATGCTATAGATTCAGCAATCATGTCCGCATTTTCATTGAGCGTCGTATTGATAACCTCTTTTACATGAAGATCCCAGCTTTTGCCAAAAATCGTTGCAACAGGGGCGTTTGTCTGAACAAGCATTTCAAGAAAGGGATCTTTTGCAGTTTTTGATCCCGGTCTGCGGGTTGATCCAAATGCTGCAATTTTAGCCTTTAAATTCAGACTTTTTACCTTAATGTAAAACTCTGTATCAATCGCATTTGTCGGATTTGGCCATCCACCCTCTATGTAATGCATTCCGAGTTCATCAAGTTTTTCGGCTATTTTCAATTTGTCATGAAGTGACAAACTCATACCAAGTGCCTGATTACCATCACGTAACGTTGTATCGTAAACTGCTACTTTTTTCATATCTTTATCTATTCTATTATAAACTTTACTAAATAAGTACATTTGATTATCATTAAGCCAGCCGCATGTGCAGCTCAGATTAAAGCATGCCTTTTTCCACAGGAAGCTTACGCTTAAATTTTTTCATACGCGCAATTTTATTAATAATATCCATATACGCAAGCGCTGATGCCTCAACAATATCGGTACTTGTTCCGCTACCGGTAAATACACCTTCCGCAGATTTTGCGATGATCAAAACACGCCCGAGTGCTTCACGCCCTTCTGTAACTGCATCAAGACGGTAATTGTCTATTGTCAGTTTATATCCGACTATTCTGTCTATTGCTTTTGTCGTAGCATCAACGGCACCATCACCGCACGCTGCCTCCTGAAACAATTTACCGCCAACACTTATCTTTGCAGTCGCAGTTGGAATTGTACCCTTTCCACTTGACACATTAAGGTACTCAAGTACAAAGGTATCCTCAAGATCCTCTTTACTTTTTGACTCCATAAGTGTCACGAGATCATCATCGTAAACATGACCCTTTTTATCTGCGAGTGCCTTGAACCGGTCATAAAACTGCTGCATATCAAACTCAGTTTCATTGTAGCCAAGTTCGACAAGCCGTGCTTTTACCATATGAGAACCTGATCGCCCGGTCAGATTCATTCTGTTTTCTTTGAGACCGACAGACTGAGGTGTCATAATTTCATAGGTTTTCTTGGCCTTGAGCATACCATCCTGATGAATCCCGGATGAATGTGAAAATGCATTACTTCCGACTACCGCCTTATTGGGCTGGACCGGCATATTGCAAATGTCACGCACGAGTTTACTTGTACGAATTATCTCCTTAGTGTCAACATCACTGGTGACCCCGAAAAGATCATTTCTCACTTTAAGTGCCATTACAATCTCTTCCAGTGCAGCATTACCGGCACGTTCACCAATGCCGTTAATGGTACACTCCACCTGACGCGCGCCATGTGCTACTGCGGTCAGTGAATTTGCAGTTGCCATACCAAGGTCATCATGGCAGTGCACGGATAGTATGGCCTTGTCAATGTTCGGCACCCTGTTTTTTAATGTATCGAAAATACTCCCGAAATACTTGGGAATCGTATAGCCCACAGTATCAGGAATATTGATTGTTGTAGCACCTGCCGAAATCGCAGCTTCAACAATTTTGCAAAGGAAATCAACACCGGTGCGTCCGGCATCCTCTGCGGAGAATTCAATATTATCACAATTTTTACGCGCGAGCTTTACATGAAACTTTACAATATCAAGAATCTCGTCTTCAGTTTTTCTGAGCTTTTTTTCAGTATGAATCGCACTCGTCCCGATAAACGTATGAATACGCGGACGTTCTGCAAATTTAACGGCTTTTGCGCATGCAAGAATATCCTTCTCCACCATTCTGGCAAGTCCGCAGATTACCGGACCCTTTATTTCCTTTGCAATTGTTGCAACAGATTCAAAATCACCCGGTGACGAAACAGGAAATCCTGCTTCAATAACATCAACCCGGAGTTTTGCCAGTTGACGTGCAATGCGGAGTTTCTGCTCAACAGACAGACTTGACATCAGTGCCTGTTCACCATCACGCAGCGTTGTATCGAATATTATAACTTTATCTTTGTTCATACTGTAAGCTTCTTTTCATGTAAAGCAGCGGTTTCCTTTTTAGAAACCGCTGCGCCTATTTTGTCAATCGGGATTAATCAATCGACCAAAGTATCATTGTACCAACAGTTCAAAACGTAGTTAGTTGCCTGAACGGCCGCCAATACCTTTTGCAGTTGCTGCTGTTTCTTTTGCTTTCTCTTTTGGACGAAGAGAGCGAACAGCCTTACCGGTAAGCCACAATTCTGAATTACCAAGATCTGCAAGTTCCTTATTGAGCTTTTCCCTGTAATCAGCTTTACCGCATGATGTAAGTGTGCGTTTTGTCTCTTCACCATCTTTAACTGATTTGTAAAGTTCTTTGAAAACCGGCAGTGTTGCCTTCTTGAACTTTGGTCTCCAGTCAAGAGCACCGCGCTGTGCGGTTGTTGAACAGTTGCCGAACATCCAGTCCATTCCGTTTTCATCAACAAGGCGGATAAGACTCTGTGTAAGCTCTTCAACAGTTTCATTAAATGCTTCTGACGGGCTGTGACCGTTCTTGCGAAGCACTTCAAACTGTGCTTCCATGATACCGGCAAGTGCACCCATAAGCACACCACGTTCACCGGTGAGATCGCTGTATACTTCCTTCTCGAATGTTGTCGGGAAGAGATAGCCAGAACCTACACCAATACCAAGAGCGAGTGTACGTTCCATTGCTCTTCCGGTTGCATCCTGGAATACTGCAAAGCTTGAGTTGATTCCTGCTCCGTTAAGGAAATTTCGACGGACATTAAGGCCGCTTCCCTTTGGAGCAACAAGGATAACATCAACATCTTTCGGCGGAATCACTTTTGTCTGATCTTTGTAGACAATTGAGAATCCGTGTGAAAAATAAAGAGCCTTACCCGCAGTGCAGTATTTTTTAATTTTCGGCCAGAGAGCTTTCTGTCCTGCATCTGAAACAAGGAACTGGATAATCGTTGCTTTTTCGCAAGCTTCTTCAATGTCAAACAATGTTTCTCCCGGAACCCATCCATCTTTCTTAGCGCGATCCCAGTTTACCTTTGATGCCTTATTCTGACCAACGATTACATTGAAACCATTATCCTTAAGGTTTAATGCCTGTGCAGGTCCCTGAACACCATACCCGATAATCGCGATAACTTCCTTCTGTAAGACTTTTCTGGCTTTTGCGAGTGTAAACTCTTTACGGGTGACTATTTCTTCTTTTGTGCCACCAAAATCGATCAATGCCATAAAAATGGGCTCCTTCTATATGGTTTAACTACAGTGCACCCGGCAGCCTGTGCCGAAACACAGGAATTCAGGCGCTATTTCTACTTTTTGTTTGACAATGCAATAGTACCGGACCTGACCAGTTCCCGAATGCCATAAGGCTTTACAAGACTGATAAAATCCTCGACAATGCGTTTTGCTCCGGCAATTTCGAGTGTAATTGCACTATGTGAAACTGCGGCGATTTTAGCATTGTACATTGATGCCAGCTCGATAATCTCATGACGAGTCGATTTGGTCGAATCAACCTGCACCAGCACCAGTTCCCGTTCAACATAATCGTCATCAACCATCTCAATCACTTTGATTACATCAATCAGGCGGTTGAGCTGCTTTACAATCTGCTCAAGAACATTTGCCTCACCGTCAACCACAATGGTCATACGGGAAATCGTCGGATCATCAGTCTCAGCAACGGTCAGGCTTGAAATATTATAGCCGCGGCTCGAGAACAATCCTGCTACTCTTGACAATGCGCCACTGTGGTTCTCAAGCATAATTCCAATGATTCGTGTGCTCATTATCCCTCCAGAATTTCATCAATAGGTTTACCGGCCGGGACCATCGGAAAAACATTCTCCTCGGCTGATACAATGAACTCCATAAGCACAGGCCCTTCAATACCAAGCCCCTGACGCAGCACGGGGGTAATATCTGCTACCGTTTCAGCCCTGAACGCCGGGATATTGTAGCTCTTCGCAAGAGCAACAAAATCGGGTACATACTTCTTCGTACATTTTTCAGGACCGGGACATGTTTTACACAGAATGCCTCCGCGTAAACATGTTGAACTGTAGCGTTTATTATGAAAAAGTTCCTGCCACTGACGTACCATACCAAGATAACTATTGTTGAGAATGACAATCTTAACCGGTATTTTGTTTAATGACAGCGTAGCAAGTTCCTGAATATTCATTTGTATAGAACCATCACCCGCCATCGCCACGACAGTTTTTCCATGAGCACCAAACGCTGCACCCATTGCCGCAGGCAGGCCAAAACCCATTGTCCCAAGCCCACCGGATGTCAGCAGCGTTCTCGGTTTTGTAAAGGTATAATACTGAGCTGTCCACATCTGATGCTGCCCGACTTCGGTCGTAACGATTGCATCACCCTTTGTTTCTCTGTAAACCGCCTCAATAACTGCCTGAGGTTTAATATCGGTGTCTGATTTCACATACGAAAAGAGACGCTCACCCTTCCAGATTGCTATTTTATCGTTCCATATATCAACCGGACGCGGCTTTACGATTTCATTAAGAGCCCTGAGCGTCCGTTTTGCATCGCCGACTATCGGACAATCAACCTTGATTATTTTTGAAATAGCAGCCGGATCGACATCGATATGAACAATTGACGCATTAGGAGCGAATTTTGCTACATACCCCGTAACACGGTCATCAAACCGTGCGCCGATTGACACTATAAGATCACACTCCTGTAGCGCATAGTTTGCGGCTTTGGCGCCATGCATCCCCGGCATGCCGATAAACAGCGGATGATTACCCGGAAAACTCCCAAGCCCCATCAGTGTTGTTGTCACAGGGATGTTTGTTTTTTCGGCAAGTTCCCGCAGTTCATCATAAGCAGCAGAGTGAATTATTCCACCACCGGCGAAAATGACCGGTTTCCTTGCGGCATCAATCATTTCCGCAGCTTTGCGAATCTGTTTTATGTGACCATCAAGATTTGGTTTGTAACTGCGAATTGACACCGACTCCGGGTATGAGTAATTCTCAAGTACCCCCCGTGATACATCAACGGGAATATCAATAAGCACCGGACCGGGTCTGCCGGTACGGGCGATATAGAAAGCCTGCTTAAGCAACACCGGCAGATCGTTAATTGACCGCACCAGAAAGTTATGCTTTGTAACCGGCCGACTCATCCCGACTATGTCAGCTTCCTGAAAGGCATCGGTACCAAGAAGCGGTGTTGCCACCTGCCCGGTTATTGCAACCATCGGAATCGAATCGAGGTACGCAGTTGCAATACCGGTCATAATGTTGGTTGCGCCCGGTCCCGATGTCACCAGACAAACACCTACATCACCAGTAGCACGGGCATACCCGTCAGCTGCATGTGCTGCTGCCTGCTCATGACGAGTCAGGACAAACTCCAGATTTTCCGTATCGTAAAGTACATCAAAAATAGGAATTACGACACCGCCCGGATATCCGAAGACAACCTTGACCCCCTCCTGAATGAGAGCGTCAATTACAATTTGTGCACCAGTTTTTTTCAATCAGTATCTCCGTACGAGTATTTATTGACAAATAAACCGATCGTAATTAAACAGTTTTGTAAAATACGACCTCCGCCCTGAATAATCAAGGATTAGTGTGTGTTAAAAACAGAAAAGCCCGCTTCCCGGTAAGGAAACAGGCTTAGTTTTTCAAAATTTTAATTTAAAACTTAAAAACCTGTCTCCTTTTGCCATGGTAGAATGACCACAGCAATGCTGATAATGCTAATGACAGGAATAAGAGTTATTAGATTTTTCTTTTTCATTTGTATATAAACTACAAGATGTTTGCAGGCAAATCAAGTTTTTTGTTTATTTTTCACTGAGGCAATCTTCACGCCAGTAGCATTCAGTCTGATCGCAGAAATCACCGGCAGTTTTATAACAGGGAAAATTACCTTCAGATTCCTGAATTGCGTGAACGAGCTCTTGTTTTTCAAGTTTTGAATTGCTGATGCCCATTGCTTTTGCTTTCTTTTTTATTTCGGTAATTGAAACCATCTATGGCTCCTTGAAAAGTGTAAAAAAAAAACGATTGATGATCTTATGGGGTGAAAAATCATCAATCAATATTCATATTTGTTCTGTTTAGTATTATATTATTAGATACTATAGTGATGCAATATGTTTTTAAGAAACAATGTTGTAAGGTAGACAAATAACAGGTAACGCCACACCTTGATGAATACGAATGAATACGTTTTATGAATCATTGCATTGCAGTATCGTAAACACCTTGATAGGATTAGTTTAGTATTCTGTTACTCTTCACAGCGGAGGCCAAATGAAAAAGAGTGTGTTTCTCGGAGTGATACTGGTATCACTAAATCTTAGTGCAGCCGTTATTTCTGTTCCGAAGGATGTTTCAAAAATTCAGGCTGCAATTGATAAAGCAGAAAACGGTGATACCGTTCTTGTTAGTGACGGTGTCTACTTCGAAAGTATCACCATGAAAGATGAAATATCCCTTATTGGCCAAAGCGCACGCGGAACCATTATCTCCGGCAAGAAACGGGAACCGGTTATCAAAGCCGGGGATAAATCAGTAATTAAAAATCTCACCATTCAAAACGGATCCACTGGAATCATCTGCGAAAACACAATGCCTACAATCAGGAACTGTATCATAAAAGATAATAAAGGCACCGGCATTCATTGCATTATCACTCTTGCTGATATTATTAATAATGTAATCATGGCCAACGAATGGACCGGTATTTATTGTGAGTCATCACGGAGTATCAAATCTTCCATTCAACACAATGTCATCGCCGACAACGGGTATAGCGGAATTATGCTTGATGGCAAAAGTGAGGTGCTGGTGCAGAATAATGTCATAATCAATAATCGGCAGTATGGCATCTATGCAGAACAATCCAGCAAAAAATCACGAATCATCTACAATAACTTTTATGGCAACAGATCATCAAATAACTATTTCGCAATCACTGACCGTTCAAACATCCACGAAAATCCTCAGTACCCGATGTCCGGAAAGGTAAGCGATTACTTTGGTACGGAAGTTGTTGGTCTTAAAGGTAAAGGCAAGGACGGGGCAACGATCGGCATGATCTCTGATACATATCTTAATCAGGTAAAAAATGATCCGGATATGGATGGTGTTGAAGGTGCTCTCGATCTCTGCAAGGATATTCCTGAAGATCTTGATGGTTTTGAAGATGATGATGGATGTCCGGAATTTGATAATGATCGGGATGGTATTTTTGATAGTCAGGATATGTGCCCTGACAGCGCTGAGGATTTCGATAATTTTCGTGATGATGACGGATGCCCGGATCCTGACAACGATAGTGATGGAGTTGCGGATGTAAATGATCTCTGCCCGAACAACATGGAAGTAATGAACGGATACAAGGACGATGACGGCTGTCCGGATGAGGTTCCAGTGACAGAGGGTAAATCAAAATTGATAGAAAAAACTGATCCTGTCAAGGCTGATCCTGTCAAAGCAGACACAACGGGAAAGCAGTAATTTACATGTATCAGCTTCGAATGGTTATTATCACACTTCTTATCGTACATTCAGCAGCGTTGACATCAGAATACAGACAGTCAGCGCTGCAGCCAAACTGGCAGCTCATCGTACCACCGCTGCCGGTTCCTCAAAAATGGTCACAAAGCCGCTCATTTCACGAGAGTTGCTACCAGAGCCTTATGCGCCAGTTTGAGGGAACTCTTTACGAAGTTGTAAAAATTAACGATATCCATCAGTATGATTCATCAAATGGTAAAAAACGGGATCTTATCATCGAGCCCGAAAAACCGACATCATTACAGAAAAGCATGCAGTCAGATACACTCGCCTTCTGGCTTAAATTCAGGACAGGGTTCAAATATTCACGAATTACCATTGTACTTAAAAAAGAGTACTACACCACACTCTGCGATTCGGTAGCCATAGCAGTTTACAGAACCGCACAATCCGAATTTCTTGGCGAGCTTGATCTTCAGGGTGGTCCGATCGGATGCACAATGTCAATTTCCGACAACTTTACGGTGTCACCACCATGCAGGATACTTATTCCTGTTGGCGTCTACGAAATTCAAACAACATTTCCAGGTTTCATCTCACGAAGTGATTCTGTTTCAGTCAATGGTGGTGAACAAGTGAAAAAGCGGGTACTACTGCTTCCGGTTGAGTAAGCCTCTGAGCGCCAGGTTTTGTTGTAACATATAGCCGGTTTGCGATCAAATTCTATTCTTCCATTAAAAAAACCAATGTTTATAAGTATTTTTAACCTTTTTAGTGATCTGGTGTGGCACATTTAGTTACCGGAATATTAATTTAACATGTTTATCGTAAACATTATTGTAAAAACATAAGATAATTTACCACGTATCACCCCTATCATCCTTCAAGGAGGTCCTATGAAAAAACTTATTCTCCTGATGTCAGCGTTAGTTCTGACAGTCTCAAGTGTAGTTTCATCAGCACAGGCAGCGGAAAAACAGATGAGAATTCTGATAGTCGTTCCACCTGAGCAGATTGAGGATGGCGAATATAATGCATCCCGTTCGCTATTTAACGAGAAAGGCGCATTGGTAAAGGTAGCAAGCACTACGAAAAAAATGGTAACCGGCAGCTCCCTCGAATTCAAACCGGATCTTCTAATTTCCAAAGCTAAATCATCCGATTATGATGCAATCGTACTCATTGGCGGTATGGGAATATTTGAGCACATCTTCGGAAACAAGGATTTGCAGAAATTAGTAAAGAATATGCACTCAGAGGGTAAATACATTGGTGCTATATGTGGTACTCCTGTTGTTCTTGCTGAATGTGGCATCCTAAAAGATGTTGAAGCAACAGTAGCTAAGGATAATAACCTGATTAAACAACTTCAGGACAGTGGTGCAAAATATGTTGACAACGAAGTTGTTGTTTCGGGGAAAATTGTTACAGGAAACGGCCCCCGAGCCTCCACGGCATTTGCAAAAGCTGTGTGTGAATTGATAGGTTTATAATCAGATAACGGCTGCCTGATAACACGCATTGCTATGCGAACATCAATTATTTTTCCGGTAACAGGAAGTGTACCGTAAGACAACCGAACCCTGTTACTTTTGAACCGGAGAAAAATTACTAATGCGAGTATTAATTATCAACGCATCCCCCTTTCAACGCCGGAGCAACACGTCATTATTACTGAATGCTTTTGTCAGTGGTCTGAATGATTGCGGAAGCAAAGTTGAGCTTTTTAATCTTGTCAACTTAACCATACATCCATGCCGTGGAGATCTGAACTGCTGGTTTCGCGAGCGCGGAAAATGCATTCAGCGCGATGACATGGATAAGTTGAATGAGCCATTTACAAATGCTGATGCTGTCATTTTTTCAACGCCGGTGTATTGTGATGGCGTTCCGGGGCAGTTAAAGGTTATGATGGACCGGTTGGTTGCTGGAGGCGATCCGCATCTTGTGATCAGGGATAACCATAGTCGTCATCCGGTTACACTCAGACAACAATCGCAGAAGTTTGCACTTATTGCAAGCTGCGGACTCTGGGAACTTGACAATTTTGACCCGGTGATCATGCATCTGAATGCATTCTGCAACAATATCGGATTTACATTTTGTGGCTCTCTTCTCAGACCTCATGCATTCGCCATGAAAAACCGCCCGATCAACGATATTTTAAAAGCTGCGAAAAGTGCTGGAAAAAGTTTTGGTGAAACCGGTAATATCCCGGAAGCACATTCTGATATTATCAAGAGAGAGATCGTTTCACGCGAGGAATATATTAACGAGGTAAATGCGAAAGTAGCAAGCCTGATTCACTAATATGCTTGTGATTGACAGACATTCTCTGGATGTAGTACCAGAATGCATTCCAGCGCATATAATATTTTTATAACCATCACTGCTGATATAAAGAAAACGGAAGCATATTGAATGGTATACCACCGCACAATTTCAGGACTTTTTACGTGCCTTTCGCAGTACGGTGCTCATGACATGTGTACTCTGATCTTCAGTGTTAAACCACAGCATAAGCCGTTCATTATTTCGTGTAAAGCAATCAGCAATGGTTGTTTTTTGTGCACAAGGATAAATTTTCTTATGCTTTCTGGTCGCCTTGTCAATCAACTGCTTTTCAAGATTTCCCATCAACATATTCCTTATGTGTAAATATTAATCAATCACAGGGACGGATTGATACCCGTCCCTGCAAAATATTACTGCATCTGTTTTCTCAGAAATGTCGGAACATCCATATCATCTTCCAGTGTTGTCATTACATTACCTTTTGAAACATAGATACGCTCATTGCGTTTCGGATCACGTTTTGGATATATTGGAAAATCCACATTTGCATTCGATGCAGCAGCTACACGCGCATCTTCGCGATCCTGAATCTGACTCATATCGATATCATCAAGTTTTGGCATCTCAATGATTACCGGATCAGCAACCCGTTCCCTGACAACTTCAGGTTTGGCAGGAACATTCAGTGCAATTGAAAGCTGCTCTGTTTTTTCCGGTGTTTTCTTGTCGATAACCGGCATCCTGACTGCAAGCTTTGGTGCTGCAGCTTCCCGTTTTTCTTCAAGTGTTTCCTCATTAAAACCGGTTGCAATAACTGTAACCCGGATTTTTCCATTCATTTCAGGATCAGTAACAGCACCGAAAATGATATTAGTCTCTGAATCCTCACCAACAGCATCATAAACAGTCTGTGTTGCATCGCTGACATCGTACAATGTCATATCTTCACCACCGGTAATATTAATAAGAATACCACGGGCTCCCGTAATTGACACATCATCAAGCAGCGGACTATGAATAGCAGCATCGGCAGCCATGACTGCACGATTTTCACCCTCTGAATATCCGGTACCCATAAGAGCGTCACCCATACAATTCATGACAGTTCTTACATCCGCGAAGTCAAGGTTGACAAGACCATGTACGGAGATAAGGTCCGATATACCTTTTGTTGCCTGATATAATACATCATCGGCTGTTTTGAATGCATCAATAAGTGATGTCTTCCTGTCAACAATCGAAAGGAGTTTCTGGTTAGGAATAACAATAATAGTATCAACAGCTTTACGTAAATCATCAATACCCTTGCGTGCATTACGGTCGCGGACTTTGCCTTCAAAAAGAAATGGACGGGTAACAATGGCAACAGTCAGAATTCCCATCTCTTTGGCGATTTCTGCAACAACCGGAGCACCACCAGTACCTGTTCCACCACCCATACCTGCAGTAATAAAAACCATATCTGCGCCATTGAGAACAGCAGCGATTTTATCTCTGTCCTCTTCCATTGCCAGGCGACCTACTTCCGGATTAGCACCGGCACCAAGCCCTTTTGTGACCTTCTCGCCGATCTGAAGTCTCGCTGCAGCACGGTTATTGTCAAGAGCCATTGCATCGGTATTAACAGCAATAAAATCAACACCTGTCAATCCGGCTGCAACCATTCTGTTAACAGCATTTCCTCCGGCCCCTCCAACACCAATCACCTTCATCTTTGCAACTGCATCGAAATTTTCTTCTAACGTAAAGACCATATAACCCTCCTCAGAGTATTGTAAGAATAATAATTATTCAATTTATTTCAAATATTTGCAAGTGATAATTTTACTTTTTACGATTTATTAAAAGAATTCTTTTACCCATATTTTCATTTTGTCGAAAATCTTTTTAAAGTTATCATCACCGCCGATGGATTTTTTAGTTTTTCGATTTCCTGACTGTTCCATCGCATACATACAGAGACCAACACCAGTAGCATGAATCGGTGATTTTGCAGCTTCCGTAAGCCCGCCAAATCCAGTTGGAACACCGATCTTGACAGGCATCTCAAAAACCTTCTCCGAAAGTTCCTGTATTCCATCCATCAGGGCACCTCCCCCTGTCAGTACAACACCGGCACCGAGCATATCTGAATACTCAGTCCTTTTTATTTCTCTTAAAGCAAGTGACAAAATCTCTTCGAGGCGTGGTTCGATGATACCGGCAAGAACCGCTTTTGAAACTTCACGCTGCTCACGTCCACCGACACCGGGAACACTAATGTATTCAGTACCTTTAAGGAGTTGCGAATATGCGCATCCATATTGTCGTTTGATCTCTTCGGCACGCTCAACAGGAGTACGTATCCCGATTGCAATGTCGCTTGTCACGTTCTTTCCCCCAAGACCGACAACCGCCGTATGACGAATACTTTCATCAAAGTAAATTGCGATATCAGTAGTACCACCACCCATGTCAACCAGTGCAACACCAAGCTCCTTCTCATCCTTCTCAAGGACAGAGTAACATGATGCAAGCGGTTCAAGGACAAGATCGACAACTTTAAGTCCGGCCTTCTCTACACTTTTGTAAATATTCTGTGCACTTGTGACAGCACCGGTAATAATATGCACCTGTGTTTCAAGACGTACACCGCACATACCGATCGGATCCTTTATCCCCTTTTGATCATCAACAACGAATTCCTGCGGGATCACATGAAGAATCTCCCGATCCATCGGAATAGAAACCGCACGGGCTGCATCAATTGCTCTTACTACGTCAAGATCAGTTATTTCATTGTTATCACGGGAAATTGCAACAAGACCACGGCTGTTGATCGCCCTGATATGATCACCTGCAATACCAACCCAAACCTCATCAACATCAACGCCGGCCATGAGTTCAGCTTCTTCAACCGCCTTTTGAATGGATCGTACTGTTTTATCTATATTGACAACGACACCTTTACGAAGACCATCTGAGGGACTTACCCCTACTCCAACGATTTTCAGTTCGCCGTTTGCATCCTGCTCTGAAATAATGCAGGCAATTTTCGTAGTCCCAATGTCAAGCCCGACAAAGACATTATCATTCATGTACAACCTCCAGTCCAACGCATATCTTATTCTGCAACGGCTTTCCCCTGCTTTTTTACTACAACCGAATCCGGTATGGTAACAAACGCAATATTCTGATACGATAAATCAATCTTTTCCGGATGGCGGCTCCCGTTTTGTATAAGCTTTTCAAGCTTAAGCAATTGACCAAGTCTGGTTTCCAGATTTTCATCAGAGAGTTCAACAATTGTTGTATATGCCTGAAAAGAAAGCTTTATTTTATGTTTCTCAGATAAATCAATCTGTGTAATACTTTGAAAAAACTCGTTATTTACAGAAAGTGCGGCTTTTATAAAAGCTTTCACCCGTTTCATATCGTCAACACGGACTTTGCGGATTCCACTTCCACCGATGGTATCTTTTAACCCGCATATAATCGGCATCTCAGAAATTACATTCTTTGCCATCGGGAAAATGTACCCATCCCTATCTATATAATAAATTGCACCAAGATTTACAAGAGCAACCGGCTTTCTTTCTTTGATTTTTATTGTTACTTTTCCATCAAGATTTTTACCAACCATGACGTTATCGATCCAGGGATTTTTCATGAGTGCTGTTCGAACATCCCTCTCCTTAAAAGCAAATGATCGTGTCGAATCACTGATACCACACTCTTCAAGAATCGTCTGTTTATCAATATTTTTATTTCCAGTAATCTCAATTGCTTTAACAGTAAATACCTCTGAATTTTTAATATTCAGGGCAACTGTAATGATCCCCTTATAACTGTAAATGAAAAGCGCAGTCAGGGCAGCAACGCCGAGCAATACGATTATAATGCTCATACCGAATTTTTTCGCTGCACTTTTAACCTTTACTTTACGATCGGCACTTCTTTTCCTGCCGTTTGCTCCAAGACGCTTAGCCATTTTTCAATTGCTCCAGAATCGTTGGTGCTATTTCCCATATATCACCGGCTCCCATTATCACAACGCAATCGTTTTCTTTTGCGTTGCTTACAACTTCAGATATAATCTCGGCCTTATCCGGAATATGGTATACAAACTTATGACCTGATGCTTTAATAAGATTCGAAATTGCTTCAGAATTAATTCCAGGTATCGGTTCTTCACGCGCTTTGTAAATATCTGCAATGTACACAATATCCGCTTTTCCCAGACTTTCAGCAAATTCATTGATAAAATCACGGGTGCGTGTATACAAATGCGGCTGAAAAACAGCAATTATATTGTTGTAACCACTTGTCCGCGCGGCATCAAGCGTCGCCCGAATTTCACCGGGATGATGCGCATAATCATCAATGACAGTAATATTTTTTTCAATGCCAATAACTTCAAAACGACGTTTGACACCCTGAAACTGTTTTAGACTCAAAGCGATGGTTTTGAAGTCGACACCCACTTCCAATGCTACAGCAATTGCAGCAAGTGAATTTGATATGTTGTGCTTTCCGGGAATGTTCAGATTGATCGTCCCCAGTTCAACACCTTGTTTAACAACGGTAAAGATCCCGCGACCATTGACAAACGAAATGTCTTTTGCAACATAATCAGCATCACCATTAACACTATATGTTATAACGGTACTGTTGATACGCGGCAATATTTCACGAACACCAGTATCATCCTTGCACGCAATAACAGCGCCATAGAACGGGATACGTTCTGAAAATTTTACAAACGCATCTTTGATATTATCAAGTGATCCATAGCAATCAAGATGATCAGCTTCAATATTAGTGATAATTGCAATAGATGGATACATTGCAAGAAATGAGCGATCATATTCATCTGCTTCTGCAACCATAATATTGCTGGTACCGACAAATGCATGTGACTCCGCGCTGCGTACCACTCCGCCCACAAGTACCGTTGGCCGTAAAGATGCATCATTGAGGATTGTTCCTACCAGAGATGTCGTTGTTGTTTTCCCATGCGTACCGCTAATGCATATTGTAAAGTGAGCCCGCATAAGGTCACCAAGCAGCTCGGCCCTGCGAATGCAGGGAATACCATGTTCACGTGCATATACACGCTCAGGATTATTTTCTCTGACAGCACTTGAATACACCAGAAGATCAGCGTTCCTCACAAGATCTACATCATGATTGTATTGAACCCTGATCCCCATCGATTCAAGACGCGCGGTTGCAACCGAAGCTATTTTATCACTGCCGGTCACTTTGTGACCGTGTGCCTGCAATACCTCAGCAAGCGGACACATTCCGGCACCACCAATCCCAAGCATATGAATTTTTTTTGTAAACCGTTTCATAAATCAGT
>CAYMGX010000047.1:0-29717 GCA_964390065.1 uncultured Fibrobacter sp.
GAGTAATATGTTTTACCGAGTCTGAAAAAAATCGTGGGTTGGTCGAGCGTTTACGTTTATAATAAAGTATTATCGATATAATGGTTAAAATAAATCGTTAGAAGAGAGATGTTATGTCATTAGGTATACATCAAAATTGCAAAGCGCAAATGCATTCAGCTTTAAAGCATTGTCTCCAAAGCATTCAAGTGGATTATAAGACTTTTTTGGTAACAGAAAGCACATTCCCATTGCTTGAACACGAAAATCTTCTTCGCTTACCTGGAGATAAGATGAAAATGCTTGTTGAGATAATTGACGATTATCCCTTTTATAGTTTTGTTTACCAGAGATTATCAAAAAAACTTTATTACAATAAATATAATTCTGAATCCATTGGAGAAAATCTTTCAGCTATAGAAGGTTTTGAGGATATAGACTCAGTAGCGACAACACTTGTTGAAGAATTTGATAGTCTTCCGTGGGAATACACGCTTACAATCCCACTACAAAGTCAAATTTCAGATGCACTACTTCCTGTTTTCGAAAACAACTTAAAAATGTGTGATGATTTCCATTTAGTTATAAAAGATGATAAATACGAAATAATTTACCCTTCAAATGACACAAGAGATGATAATTACCTACCTGCTGGTATTAGAATGTTGGCTGAGAATAGAGCTTCTTTAGCTTCTAAAAAAAATGCTGTTTGCTTTCAAAAGACAATAAAAGGTTTCATTGGAATGTATGGTAATACAAATACGGTGGAGATTGCACTAGAATCGTTGAAATCTTTCTGTGGTCTTGCCATAGCATTAGATCTTTTAAAGATAAACAATAGGCATAACTCGTCAATTGACAATACTACATGTTTTGTAAATTTACAATCAGCTGGGAAATGGGTATTTGAAAAGAAATTTGAAATTGAGAGATCTTTTTCAGAACCATTTATGTCTTTAGAATTAAATATTACTGATAATTGTACTTCTGCTTCTGATATTAAAAAATTTTTTTTAACAAAGTTGTTCAGAATTTCAATAGTATTACAAGATGATAAAACATCCAGCCGCATTCTGCGCGCCTGTCAGTGGCTTTTTGATGGTAATAGTGGCTCCAATGAATTATTGCGATTTGTTCAATTAACGGTTGTTTTGGAAATATTATTTGGTGATAAGGCGATATCAGATAATATTGGATTGGGAAATTTATTAGGGAATAGATGTTCATATCTTATTGGGAAGACTCATAAACAGCGTGAGAAAATATTAGAAGATTTTAAAAAAATTTATGAAATACGATCAAAAGTTGTTCATTCAGGAAAAACGAGATTCCAATTTAATGAAAGAAATCTTTTCTATACACTAAACTCAATATGCAAAAAGTCAATCGAAGAGGAAACTGTAATGGTGATCAATGAGTTAAAGGGAATGATTGGTTTTTTAAAGATTAATGGTGGTAATAGTATAGAAAAAGAGCCATCTATGGCGGAGTTAAAAACTAAAAGCCTTTAACAGTACCAGCTTGCCATACCATAAAGTAAAGCTCCGAAGACTCCGTTTTAATTTATGGTACAGCGAGCAAGTGCCCGAATACGTTATGCCTTACAATGTAGAAAAAAAAGACACATACATACTATCAACTACAAAATAAAAAAAACAACAGATGAAACATTTCTGAACAGTAAACAATATTTACAATACACTATCAGAATAATTTCAGTAAATTGTAGCAGAACACAAAAAAATAGAATTACTACAGTCAGGGTAAATACCTCTGATTGCATTTGAAAGGAACTTACACAATGGCGTTTACAGTATTAGGTATCACTGCAGGAAGAAAAGATTCAAATTCTGAAATTCTGTTAAAGGAAGCATTATTAGCATGCCAGGAACACGATGCTGAAGTTACCATGATTAACTTACGGGATTATAACATTCTGGAATGTTCAGGGTGTACCGCTTGCGTACATGGTATGAGCAGCGGGAAAAATGTTGGCTGTACATTACGACAGAAGGATGATAAACATGCAATCATGGATGTTATGTTGAATGTCGATGCGATTATTGTATCAGTACCAACCTATGATCTGATGCCGACAGCAACATTTTCAAAATTTACACATAGGAATCTTGCATATGAATCAGCATTTTTAGAATCAATTGGTGCAATCGAACATAGAGACAGAGTTGCAGGATTAATTGCAGTTGGAGGATCTACCCGTTCATGGCAATCAATGGCTTTGGAAAGCATGCAGGCAACCTGTTTTACAAATGATTTTAAAGTCGTGGATATGTATCTGGCAACAGGTGTACCTGCACCAAAACAGTGTCTATTACATGATCATATGATTGAACGCGCTCACAAGATGGGTGAAAATATTATGAAATCGTTAAACACACCGGCAGCAGAAAGAGGCTGGCTTGGTGATGAAGGTATGGGATGGTGTCCAAACTGTCATTCAAATGCACTGATTTTAGGTGAGCCACAGTGGGATGGATTGCATTTCCCCGTTGAATGTCAGGTCTGTGGTGCTGGTGGAAATCTGGAAAAGACAGATAACGGCAAGTGGAAATTTATAATTCAGGAAGATGGATTAAGCCGTGACCGTACCGATACGGAAGGAAGAAAACAACATGTAAAGGAAATTATACATACACAGGGAGGCTTCTATACAAAAGAAAACCAGGTTACGGTTAACGAGAAGTTTACTAAATATAAGAATATAAAATTCCCTGCTATTGAACTAAAATAAGAATCACCGGTGCGTTCTTGATGAACAGATATTTTCAATAAATATTCTGCGTAAACAATAGGGCGTAAGGTTTTTTCACTACCTACGCCCCTGTGATTTACCCTTCGAAGCTACTATCGCTTCGGCAACCGTATCATTTCCCCGAAGCAGCTGCTGTAGTTGCCTGCTGCGTTGCTTTATCTTTTTGCCTTTGAATATAAGATTTGAAATCATTTACGTTAAATAGCCATAAAAGGCCTTCAGGATCCTGTGAACTGATACAATTCTGACCTGTATGTGGCAAGGGAGCTTGTCTTTTTAATAAATTGATAAAATTTCAAAGAGCAAATATGGCTGTGATTAGAGATTTTTATATACTATATTTGATAATCATTAGAAAAAAAACGAGATGAAAGATAGTGGTATGGATAATTGTACACTTCGGGAATATATCGATCAGAATAAAATAAAAGATATCAAGCTTCACCTTGGTTGTGGCGGCGTAAAGTATCCTGACTTTATTAATATCGATTTATATCCATCTGATTCCAGCATTGAGGATTGTTCACGGGGATTCTGTATTGCAGATGTGTATTGCGATATCAGAGAACTTGATATTGAACCAAATTCTGCAACTGAGATATTTTCTTCTCACGTTGTTGAGCATTTTGTTAAATGGGAAGCTCAGGCGATGTTTAAAAACTGGTATACAGTTTTGAAGAAAGATGGCATGCTGATCATCGAAACCCCTGATTTTCTAAGGTGTGTCATGTTACTTTTTCATATTAAAAAAAGGCATAGAGAAAACGCCAGAAGTCAGTTTTATGGTAATCAGAAAGATAAGCTGATGTATGAAACTCATCGTTATGTCTGGGATGCCAGAGAAATAAAACGAGAATTGTTACACACGGGTTTTTCCAAAGTTTCAGTGACCCATAAGACAAAAACACATAAAAAATTCAGAGACATGCGGATTATTGCCATTAAATAAATAATTAACCACTATTGTTAGTTATAAAGAGGCTGTGTCCGTTGTGTCTGCCCGATTTAAATACGACGTTAAGCGTATAAGTAATGTACTTCAGATTGCCTTTATAAGCATATCCGGATCTGCTGCTATATATCTGTCAATTATTTCCAGCTGGTACATTTGAATTAGTGTTAGAATTTTATGATACACTGTTAGTTTTATCATACACATCATAAAAAATGTTTCATTTACAGTATGATAAAATTGACTTGCAAACTGCATGGTTCTACCGCCACTTTACAATACGCTGACCTTCTCTGTGTACCAGTATATCAATAGTATCTGCATATATACTTTTTATATATCCCTTTTAAATCCAATAGTTACTTGAAGGTAATCGTCAGGGGTTAATTATCCTTTAAAAAAACATGGTTTTCATCTATTAAAGTAAAGCGCTATTGATCACAAACTATACATTGTGGCAGTTGAATATACTCTCTCTTTTTTTGTGAAATTATTATTGGCAGACATTTTGCTTTATACCACATTCAGGTTTGGTTGTTAATTAACCAGATGCTCTATAACTCTTTAACAATAAAGGAGTGCATTATGCACATTTCATCATTCACAAGAAAAGGGCTGTTTACATTCGCAGCCGGGGCACTACTTGTTTCAGGTGTCCATGCATCCTCATTTTTTGATGATCACAATGATGGCAGCCTTGCCGGATGGACCTCCTATGGTAACCGCCAATGGAGTGAAAGTGGAACAAATGCGACACCCTTATGCTGTAAACAGAATGAGGGATTTCTGATTAACAACAATTCAGTTAACAGTAACGGAACGCTTACTGTTAAAATGACTGCAGATCAATGGAACGGTAACAGAGGCGGAATCGTTTTCAGGTGGACGTCGGCTTCGTCCTATTATTATGTATCTGTTCAGCCTGGAAACAATTACAGTAATTCCATCCGATTTGCAAAGAATACAACTGCACCTGATTCCGGGGTTGTAATCGCTAAGAATTTTGCAATGAATGCAACGTTTACTTTGAAGATTGTCATGCAGGGAAGCAAATTTGACTTTTACATTGATAATGTCCTGAAAGGAACAATTACAGATAACGCTTATCCATCAGGTAAAATCGGATATGCTTATTCAGCAGAATGGAATGATTATATTGATTTTAATACTATAGAATGGACTGAATCACAGGCGGCAGTTCCACTGGCTCCATCTAATGTTACAGTGAATACCGCGTCAGATTCACAATTAAATGTAAGCTGGAATGATAATTCATCAGATGAAACAGGATTCCGCATTGAACGCGCTGTAAGTGGTGGAAGTTACACTGAAATCGCCACGGTAGCCTCTAACAGTACATCATTTCAGAATACCGGCCTTCAACCCAACACAGTTTACAATTATAGAATCCGTGCATATAACGATGCCGGTAATTCAGGATATAGTCCGGTTGTATCATCAAGGACATCCAGTACGGGTGAGAAATTTCTCATAATAGTCAGCAGTACTCTTTACCGATATGGAACAATATCATCAGATATTAAACAGTATCAGGATGACATTTTAAAACAAGGTTATACAAGCAAAGTAATACGTATAAGTAAAACAGAAGATCAATATGCTGATGAGATCTGCCCAACAGAAAAAGAACTTAAAAACATGATTAAAGGCTATTATGCATCAGGTCTTGAAGGTTTCCTGCTTGTCGGTTCAGCCCGTGATATCCCAACCGCATACTGGAGGTACCATGAAAAATCTACTGACTGGGGATATACAAATGATCCAACAGATCTTTATTATGCAGACATTCATGATTGGGTTGATCTTGACAACAATGGAGTCTATGAGACATATCATTCCAAGTATGAGAATGGTAAATGGATCGAAGATAAAGATAAACCGGCAAATCCATCAAACCCTCTCCCTCTTCCTGAACTGATGTTTGGCCGGATCAGCACAGATACAACCATTACTTCAATTGACACTCAGGCAGAACTTATCAGTAGATATTTCAAAAAAAATCACTATTACAGAGTAAACGGAAGCCCCCTTACTGCTGAGCAGTCAAGAAGATCGCTTTTTCTCGTGAATGATTGCTATTCTGGAGCGGTTCGTCCGGAGATAAATGTCCAGAATGCAGGTTCGGATATGAATGTACTTGCCGGTTTCCAGCTATTGTTTCCAGAAAGGATAAAAGCTGAGTTGGCAAAAGGTTATACACATGCACAGATTGTAACACATTCCGGTAGCGATTGTCACAATGTCTATTCATGGGCTGATGAAGAGAAGAAATGGATCGGATTCACTCCTGACGATTTGAAATCATCTGATCCAAAAGTTAGCCAGGTTAATATTTTCGGTTGCTATGGGGCACAGTTCAATGTACCTAATTTTGGTGAAACGTATCTTTTCTATAATGATTATACGCTTAGTGTTACAGGCAGCAGCGGTGGATGGGGAACATGGATGGATAGTACGTACTATAAAGAATTGAACGCAGGTACTCCTGTCGGAAAAGCATTCTGCAACTGGATGCTTCGTTATAGAGATGGTGGTGCTCCTAAAGGTGTTCTTCATGGTGATCCTTTGATCACGTATCCGCAGGTTATAAAGAACAAACCACCAATGTTTTCTGAACCGCTCTTTTCACACGAAGCAACAGCGGGTAGTACGTTTTCAATGCTTATCAGTGCTGTTGATCCAGATAATGACCCGGTATATATTGAACTCAAGAATCTGCCGGAAGGAGCTACCTTTGATGGCAAACGCCTTACATGGACTCCATCGATGGATCTGGTTGGTACAAATGATACAATTACAGCAATCGTAACTGATAACCATAATAACAAAACAATCCAGTCATTTACAATATACGTATCACATTTTGTTAATGGTCTTTTAACTGCTACAAATGGATGGGAACTTTCGGGAAATGCGAATTTTGGTGCAACACTAAGTGATGAGTACTACAATCCACAAGGTGTTAAATCATACCCACTCACAACATCTGATACATGGGGTGTAATCAGTCAGACTGTAACTGTCAAGTCAAATACCCAATATCGCTTTTCATTCTATTCACTCAACAAACTTACCAAAAACCCTCAGAGTGCAAAAGTGCGGATTGAGGAATTGAATCTTGACATCCCTCTGCCTGGATGGAGTGAGAATGACTTTTCGTATTCCAGTACATCCATAAACACTGGTGCTCATACAAATCTGACAATATCAATACAATGCGGTAACGCTTCAAACTTGACATCAGGCAACATTTATGTCACAATGTTTCGACTTGTCAGTCTCCCGGCTGGTTTACACAATGAATCATTCGAAATGGGAACTTCAACACCGCAATCATGGACTGAAGATAAATGGAACTTACAGAATTCCATTATGTCATGGGAGAATACCGGTCGCTCTGGAAAATGTGTCAGTATCACCAATACCGGTGAAAATGATGCACGCTGGATTCAGCAGATCGACAGGCTCACTCCGGGAACGGTTTACAGATTCAGCGGCTGGGTCAAAGGCGAATCAATTTCAAACAATGGTTCAACAGGCGCAAATATTTGCCTTATGGGCGGTTTCGAATCGTCATCGGAGTTTTTCAGTGGTACCGGTACATTCGACTGGACAAAAGTAGAGTTTACATTTACCGCTCCGTCATCAGGCTCTGTTACGGTTGGAACAAGGCTTGGTTTCTATGGAAGTACTGTTACAGGAAAAGCATGGTTTGATGATCTGGAAATAGTACCAGTTCAGTAACGGGTAGTTTAAAAGAGATTCCCGAACCTGAAAGGGTTCGGGATCAAAATATCCGCTTGGTTACAGGTTACTTTTGTCAATTATTTTTGAATACGAATTAAAAATAAACGATTTTCATAATTGCAAACATTCAACTTACTCATTGATTAACCACCTCACACATTATATATTTTCCGTTTATTGCGTTACACCTGTCAAATAAGGTATTATCTGAAAACTATGGAAAATATATCAGCGAATAAACGGCCTGAAGCTGTATTTATCTGTTCATCGGCTTTTTACAAGGAACTACCCGAACCGAAAGGGGAGGAGTATGCAGTACTTGGACGGTCAAATGTCGGCAAGTCATCGTTTATAAACCATGTGCTTGCCAATAGTAATCTTGCCCGCGTGTCGAAAACACCCGGTAAGACATCACTGGCGAATCTGTATAAACTTGATGACTCCATGTTCTGGGTTGATCTTCCGGGGTATGGTTATGCAAAGGTCGGCGGAGGTGAAAAGCAGCGCTGGTCAAAACTGATTGCGGACTATTGCGAAAAACGTCCTAATCTGATGGGGCTCTTGTGGCTTATTGATATACGTCATATCGGTGTAAAAGCTGACATGGAAGCGTTTTCATGGTTGTCGGAGCTTGGAAAACCTCTGTTTCCTGTTTTGACAAAAGGCGATAAGTTGACAACAAACGAAAAAAAGAAGCAGGTTAAAGCTGCAATTGATACGTTTATTTTTGAATCGGAACCGGTTATTTACTCTGTCAATGATCATATGTCACGGGAACGTTTTTGGGATAGATTTACACAGTGGAGAGGCGGACTGTAATTCATCTGTTTATCAGTATGTGGTCTGAAAACTTTACAATAACAATGTAACCAATGGAAGTGCGGAAAAACAACATGAGACGGCATGACAGAACAATAAAAGATCGTGAAACACTGCAATTGGTACTTGACAATTCAGACGTTTGCAGGATCGCACTGCATGACAGTCCGTTTCCTTACATTGTTCCGCTCAATTACGGATATATCTGGGATGATCAGTTAGTGTTGTATTTTCATTGTGCACCTGTAGGCAGGAAGCTTACCTGTATTCGTCGGGATAATAATGTATGTTTTGAAATTGACATGGGGCATGAACTTGTTCAGCATGAGCACGCATGCAACTGGGGTATGCGCTATAAAAGTATTATTGGCAATGGGGTAATTGAGATTGTTGATGACCATGATGAAAAAATAATGGGGCTCAATGTACTTATGAGGCATTACATGTTCAAAGCCGAACGGATTAATTATGATGAACATGTTTTTAAACACACCATTGTGTTAAAGATGAGAGTTGTCGAATTTACAGGAAAACAGAAAATCTGAGCAATAAGATGGTGCGATAGTTATAACCTTACCGGTTCCTTGATTTTAGTTCGCTTTTTCAAAAATGTATCCGCTAGCAGATTTATGGGAGGGATTCGAAAATAATATTACAAATAGTTTCGATTTCCTGCGAATTACATCTCTTATTCAGCACAAATCTCAATAAAATGTTACGTGTACTTTCATTTTTAAATTATTTTAATAGACTATTTTTACCAAAAGGACGCAATATTAACGAGTAAGGAGACAGGCATGGATCAAAAGGTTATTAACAAGGCTGCTGATAATATCAGAATTCTTTCAGTCGCAATGGTCGAAAAAGCGAAGTCAGGACACCCCGGTGGTGCTATGGGCGGTGCAGATTTTATTAATGTTCTATTCACCGAATTTTTAAATTATGATCCGTCAGATATGACATGGCGCAATCGTGACCGATTTTTCCTTGATCCCGGTCATATGTCACCGATGCTTTATTCACAGCTTGCACTGTGTGGTAATTTTACGCTTGATGACCTCAGGAATTTTCGTCAGTGGGATAGTATTACTCCGGGACATCCTGAACGTCACATTGACAAAGGAATTGAAAATACTTCCGGGCCGCTTGGTCAGGGACATGCGATGGCGCTCGGTGCTGCAATCGCAGAGAGATTTCTTGCAGCAAAGTTCGGTGATGTGATGTCACATAAAACCTATGCATTTATCTCTGATGGCGGTATTCAGGAAGAAATCTCACAGGGTGTCGGACGTCTTGCCGGTCACCTTGGTTTAAATAATTTCATTATGTTCTATGACTCAAATAATGTGCAGTTATCAACAATGGTCAATGAAGTGACAAGTGAGAATACTGCGAAGAAATATGAAGCATGGGGTTGGAACGTAATCACGATCACCGGAAACGATCAGCTCGCGATCCGCGCAGCGCTGAAAAGTGCCAATGAAGAGAAAAAACGCCCTACGCTTATTATTGGTACTACTATCATGGGTAAAGGTGCAGTTACTGCAAATAATGAAAAGTACGAGGGAAAAGCTGCAACTCATGGTATGCCGTTATCAGAAGCAGGGGCATCAGCGGACAATACAATTAAGAATCTTGGTGGTGATCCCACAAATCCATTTTTTATTTTTGATGATGTAAAAGCATATTACGAATCTGTAAAGAAAGCAAAAATCGCTGCAGCAGCATCCCGTAAAGAAACTGAAAAGAAATGGGCTGCAGCTAATCCTGAACTTGCTGCAAAACTCGACAAATTTTTCTCCGATGCACTTCCATCAATTGACTGGGAAAAAATTCAGCACAAACCAAATATCGCAAGTCGTCAATCGTCAAGTAATGTTCTTGGTGAATTTGCAAAGAAGATTGAAAACATGCTGGTATCCTCTGCGGATCTTTCAAATAGCGATAAAACTGATGGCTTTCTCAAAAATTCAAAAAGTCTCACCGCAGCAGATTTCTCAGGTGCATTTCTCCAGGCCGGTGTTGCAGAACTGACTATGGCTGCTGTAATGAATGGTGTTGCTGCGCATGGCGGTGTGATTCCTGTGTGTGCGACATTCTTTACATTCTCAGACTATATGAAACCGGCAATCCGTATGGCTGCACTGATGAGATTACCAGTCAGGTATGTGTTTACACATGATACGTTCAGAGTAGGTGAGGATGGCCCGACGCATCAGCCGATTGAACAGGAGGCACAGATTCGACTTCTTGAAAAGATGGATAACCTTGATGGTGAGCGTAGTACGCTTGTACTTCGTCCGGCAGACAGTGCAGAAACAACCGTCGCATGGAAGAAAGCGCTCGAATTCAAGGGACCATGTGCACTCCTTCTTTCACGTCAGAATATCAACGATCTTCCTGTAATGGGTCTGTCACGTTTTGCAGATGCAGCATTTGGCATTAATAAAGGTGGATACATCGTTTATGGCGGGGAAGCTGCAAAAGATCTGGTTATGGTTGCAAACGGCTCTGAGGTTGCAACCTGTATTGAAGCTGCCGGAATTCTTGAAAGCAAAGGAATAAAGGTTCGCGTTGTATCAATGCCATCAGATGCTGTATTTGAAGATCAGGATGAATCGTATAAGGAAAAGGTGCTTCCGTATGGTGTGCCAACCTTCGGTCTTACAGCAGGTCTTCCGGTCGCACTCGAAAAAATTGTGGGACCACTTGGAAAGGTTGTGGGTTTTGAACGTTTCGGTGCATCAGCCCCATATAAAGTACTCGATGAGAAATTCGGGTATACTGGGCCGATCGTTGCCGAAAAGGCTGAGAAGTATCTAAATGAGTATCCATCAATGGTAAACAGATTGCTTGCAGCACTAAAAAAGTAAGTAACAACCTGTTTCGCTGGTAACTATTTTGTGCCTTTCTGTTAATGTGCAGAAAGGCACAAATTGTATGTTCTTAAATTTGGATAGATGAATAATACCAATCGTCAATTAAGTGAAAATTTAATATGATGGCGGGATTAAATGCAAAGAGCATGTGTTTTTTGTGATGTATTTTTTCAAGGAATTGGTTATGAAAATTGGAATTGTCAGTGATACGCATCGCAACAGGGAGCTGCTTCAAAAAGCAGTTGACTGGATGGTCAACAGACAGAAAATATCAGCATTGTATCACCTTGGAGATGACTATGATGACGTAAAGGGGCTTGGTGATTTGTTTGTAGAAATTGTACAGGTTCCAGGCACGTATGATGAACGTTATAGAAATGGAACACTTCCTAAAAAACTCAGTGAAACTGTGTCGGGAGTGACGCTTCTGCTGGTGCATCAGACTGATAAAGATCTGACGGATGATGATCTGATGACCACCGATATCATCCTTCATGGGCATACACACAAAGAGGAAATCAGGCTTGAGGATGGAAAGTTGTTTTTCAATCCCGGACATTTGAAAGGGCCGATGGAAAAAAATACGCCTCCTACGTTCGGCATCCTGAATATTGGTGACACCGAAGTAACCGCTACAATTTACAACATGGATTTCAAGGTGGTACAATCAGCCGACCTGTTACGTTCCGAAAGCGGTCTTTACAAAGAATAAATTGTTTCCCAAATTCCCGTAGGGATGGCCCTTGTGGCCATCCGTTGTTCGTGTGGCCATCCGTTCCACCATGGTCAACAGAATCAAAATCCCGGGACCATCACGTTTTTTTGTATGCCAGACCCAACGGAATTTTCATATCAATGGTAACATTGTCAACAAACATTATCTGGAAAGCATCAAACTGAATTTTGATGTCTCTGCTTTGAAAACGAGGTCTAACTCGGAGATATCGTACTTTAATGAATACTGATAGGTATAATTTACTCCATACAAACCGGAAATACTGTCTGCTTTTTTAAGTATAAAACCCGATTCCTTTATTTTGTCAAGAATCGATGATTTCAGGTCAATATAGGATGATGCAAACCGGTCTTGCGCGGGTACTTCTGATGTGTAAATAATCTGATTCACAAGATTTGAATTGTCTTTTATGAATGATGCACTGTAGTTGTATTCACCGTCATTTTTAACGATACTGTCAAGAAATGTGATCGTAAATAATGATGTGCCGGTATCGGATTTGTATGCAGCAATTGATGGAAATCTCACTGTGTCAACAGGCTTTATATTGTTGATCAGAAGGCCCTTGCGTTCATCATGGTATGAGAAAAGATTGACATAGTTTCGTAGTTCGGAAATATTGGTTATCAGTGATGAAAAATAGGATGTGTCTCTGCCAAGTGCTGAGATGCCCGGTAAGAGGTATTTTACTTTGTCAACCTTAGGACCTTTGGCGCGGGAATTATATGATGGTATTTTACGGATTATGTTTTCAATTAATCCACTTGTATGAAATGCCTCAAGACTTGATGATGTTGTGCTTACCATACCGAATGAGTTACCCCTGACTGCATCAGCAATTTTCAGGGTGATTGTGTAACCATTCTCATAGCGGGAAATTGAACAGAACAGCATATATGATGGGTTCAGTCGATATTGTTTGAGTGTTGCCGTTAAGTTGACAATACAGGAGCTGTCCTGGCATTTCAGGATTTCTGACAGTTTATCTTTTCCAAGTTTGCTCTCGAGATCATCCCACACAACCGGACGGTATGCGGGGTATCTGGATAATCTTGAAATAACAATATCCGGCAGAGCGTTGGTTTCCGTTTCAAGTCCGCTTTTGGGTATCGTTTTTAATACAAGTATCACCGCAGGTTCTGACCAGGCACATACTGAAAGCATTAGAAGTATCAAAATCAGCCGCATTACAACTCCTTAATAACAATAGATCAATAAATACAATTATATGCAAAATAATTTCCGCAATCGTTTCCGCTATCATTAGATAATGAATCGTGTAGAACTTCCTGACTTTCCTGTAATAACTTCGAGACGTGTTTCGATACGCTCTCTCAGCTCGGTTACATGTGAAATAATACCAACCAGCCGTCCTCCCTGCCCAAGATCGGAAAGTGTTTTCAATGCAAGATCAAGGGCTTCCGAATCCAGACTCCCGAAACCTTCATCAATAAAAATCGTTTCAAGCCTTATTCCACCTGCATATGATTGCACAATATCAGCGAGTCCAAGCGCCAGAGATAGTGCTGCAAGAAAACTTTCACCACCTGATAACGTTGTAACAGGACGTTTGGTTCCCGTGTAGGAATCAAAAACCTCAAGATTTAATCCACCATGCGAACGTTTATCCTCAATGACGGTTGATCGTAATAATTCAAAGCGTCCATGACTCATGGTCTTAAGCCGCAAGGTACCTGCATAGAGTACTTCATCCAGCAGTGATGAAAGAATGTAACGTTCAAATGTTATTCGCAGTGGGTTGGAACCTGATGCTATCGATGATAATGAAGATGATGTTGTCCATGTATTGCTTTTTATTGTAATCAACATGTCAAGTTTGGAAATTTCAATCCGTTTTTTTGCCAATGTTTTAATGCGCTGTTCAAGTGATGCCGTTTGCTGTGCAATTGATTCGATCCTCTCAGACAATGATTTTCTTTGCTGTTCCAGTTCCTTCAGATCCGATGGCGTAAGGTTTGAACAGGCTTTTATTGCTGATGTAACACGTTGTTCTGCAGATGCAAACTGTATTTTGAATTCGGTGATCTGCTGTTTTACATTGTCAAGTGCATCACTTTGTTTCACACATGCGACAAAATCGTCCCTGTTTCTGAAACCGTTTTTCAAAAGTATAGTATTGAATTTCTCATCATGTAACTGCAGCGTAGTGTTCAGTTCACTGTACATATTCAGATGCTGGTCAAGTTCAGCGTTTATTCTTAGTTCCTGTTCATGGACTTCCTGATTATTCTTCAGGGCTTCCTGATAGGCCTGTTCAATGTTTGCCAGTTGTAATTCTTTTTCTTTTCTCAATATGTCTATATTACGGACTGCTCTGTATTCAAACGGAATTGTGTCCTCAATACTTTTGATCTTTGTCTGAAGCTGAACCAGTTCTATATTTATTTTGTCAAAATTTGATCGCGTTGCTTCCAGCTCTGTTGCTGCATTCTCAATTGCCTTATCGCCCCGTATTTTGTCATTCAGTCGTTTCTGGTACCTTCTCTCAAGTCCCGTGATCTCAGAAAGCTTCTCAATGCTTTGTTTCTGGAGTGTTTTTAATGTTGTACCATCAGATGATGGCGCCAGGAGCAGTGTCGTTTCTCCGTTGACAATTGATTGATCGCATTTTGCTAATTGAACCGAAATACCGGTATGCTCAATGCGTAATTTTTCCAGTTGCTCATCAATTTTCTTCAGGTTGTTCTTTAACGTCGTAAGCGTTGATTCATCAGGGGATTCACTATCGGTTGCTGCCGGTGATGGATGCTCGGAAGAGCCGCATACGGGGCAGGGTTTCCCATTGACAAGTGATCGGGCTATTGATGCAATCTGATACTGTTCTTTTAATGCAATAAGCGTGTCAATGGCCTGTGCCGATTCATTTCGACGGATAGTGAGTTCCTGAATATTTTTTTCTACAGTGTCGAATTTTTGTTTAATTGTCAAATGTGAATTTTTTAACGAAATAAGATTATCGGATTCTTTTACAAAACGGCCAAGATCCTCTACCCGCTTTTCGAATACTTCCTTTTGAATAATCTGCTCTTTTAGTGACAGAATTTCAATATTTACCATTTCAAGGGATATTTTAATGGATTCAAAATGTTTTGTCTTTTCTGTCAACAGAATTGCGCAGGTCTCCTTTTGTTGAGTAACTTCCTGGAGCCGTTGTATGGTTGTATCAAGACTGGCAATTCCTGGAGCGATTTGCTTTAGTAACGTTATCTCAAGATTCAGGACGTCCCGTGCCTGCAACGATTGTTCACAGACATGTAATGCATTCGCAGTTTCATTTTTCTTTAACGCAATGTTGTCACGGCTTATTTTTCGGGAATCAATCATCTGTGTCAGTTTGGTAATTTCATTGTTAAGATGTTCACAATGTTCAAATGCCGGTTTGAATTGAAGTGCTTTTTGAATTTTAATGATACTTTGCTCGAGCTCATCAATAGAGTTCTTTTCGCTCTGTAATTTTTCTAACGTTTCCCGAGCGTCCCTTAATTCTGCAAATTTTTCATTATCTGAGGTTATTCTGGCGATAGTTGATAATAGAGTATCCTCCTCTTTTCGCAGAAGTACATAGTGAGCTCTGCACTGATCAAGTTCTGCGGTCATTGACTGTACTAAGATGTCAATTTCTTCTATTGATGCAACATCGCAATCACGCAAGTGCAGTGACCTTTCGGAGACAAGTTGATTGTATTCCTGCTCAATTTTCTTTGAGGCATCCTGCAGGGCCAGTTCAAAGATTTTATAACGGTCTGTTTTAAACAGGCATGCGAGTATGGCCTGCCGTTCTTCTGATTTTGCAGTAAGTAAACGCAGGAATTCTCCTTGTGGCAGGATCACTACCTGACAGAACTGATTTGATTTGAACCCGAGCAATGTTTCAATTTTCCGTGTTACATCACTGCTTCCGTTTTCCAGTACAATTTCCTGTTGTGTATCCGTGATTTCCCATAATGTTGCATTTCCGTTCTTTTTTGTAGTCCCTTCACCACGTAATTTTCCAAGTTCCTGTGCGGGGTACCGGTAAACTTTATATATCGATATCCCAATCGAAAAAGTAAAGGTGACCTCTGTGGGAACAGTCTTATCTGCAAAGTCACTGCGCATATTGATAGCCTGACGGTTATTGCCGCTCACCACACCATATAACGCGAACGTGATTGCATCAAGTATTGTTGTTTTACCGGAACCGGTATTTCCGTGAATAAGAAAAAGCGACCTTCCATCAATAACTGAAAAATCAATACATTCTTTATTGGCAAAGGGACCAAATGCCTGCATGCTTAACGATAGTGGTCTCATGAACCCACCTCCCGCTCCCTGTTCTGTATCGATTCGAATACCGAATGAAGGAACTCAATCTGCGCATCATTCATGGCTTCACCCTTGACTTCATAATAAAAAGCCCTGAACAGATCATCATCGGTCATTGTCCGGTGATCAATACCGGATTTTTGAGATGCGGTTATTATTGCCTCAAGACCGGGACGTTCTATTGCCATAATATTCGGATATGCCGCTCTGAGCTTTCCAATAGCGTCAAGAACAGGTACAGTGTCCTCAAGGCGCACAAGTATATAGTCATTGGGTGATACGTCATTGACAGAATTTCGTAGTATGGTGTCCATCAATCCGGTGATCGATCTGAATGCGAATCGCGGTGTAAGTGGTACATATTCGTATGAGTACTTCCCTGATCCGTCAAGATCGATAATGGTAACTGACTTCTGATGATCAATTTCGGAAAATGAGTAGGGGAGAATTGAACCGCTATAATGGACCGGAAATGCACTGAACCATTGCGCTTTGTGTAAATGCCCAAGCAGTGTACAATTGAATTTGCTGAAGTTATTGATATCAACCGATCCGGAACCGCCCACGGAGATCGGTCTTTCTGATTCCTGAATAATGCCACCCTGGACAAATGCATGTCCGCAGAAAATATTTCTCTCATTATCAATTATTGTTTCTGTAATGGATTCCGCAATTGTCATCATCGCATCATTGTGTTCACGAATAGCTTCTTTACCGCTTCGTTCACGTACTATTGATGGTTCCGAAAATGGTACTGCATAAAAATGTACATTACCATGAGTGTCGTGTAATGTGATACGGGGAACTGGATATTGAAAGTTCCCAAATAGATGCAGTCCGTGATGAGCAAAAAGACGGGAGCCAAAACTGAGCCGGTCAGGACTGTCGTGATTACCACTTATGATGATCACACTTTTTTTGCAATCAATAAGAAAGTCGTTTAGTGTATTGTCAAGTAGCGTTACGGCTTCAGGTGGTGGAACTGCCCGGTCATATATATCACCGGCAACAACGACGACATCGACGTTATAGTCCCTGATTATTTGTTTGATCTGAACCAGAACATACGACTGATCATCGGTCAAATGAATGTTATTAAAGATTCTTCCAAGATGCCAGTCGGATGTATGAAGAATTCTCATGTATTTGTATACTCAGTATCCCGAATTAACGGGAAGGTTACGGTTTACAACGATTGAAAGATTTGATAGTAAAATAAATCCGGCGGCAACAGATACGTTGGAAAACAGAAGTGAGTTGTTATTGCGGTTTCAATCCTGAAACAGGCAATGACAACACCAGAAAAATGTAATGGTAGCACAACCGCTATCCACGCATCATGTACGGATTACCTTCGTTGTCACGGAAATCAAACATTTTCCCTTGAGCGTATTCCTTGATCTCATTGAGCTCAACGCCATTATTTTTAAGTTGTTCCCACAGCTTATCAATTTCAAGTGATGAAAACATTATTGATGGATGTGCAATACTTTGAGGACTTTGTTCCGTCATTAAAGCTTTTGAGAATAAAACAAGCGTTGTAAGCTCAGGATCATCATTTGGTGAAACCTCAATCCATCGGGCATCCGGTCCCATCGGTTGATCAACTAAACAATGAAACCCCATTTTCTCAGTCCAGAATTTTAGTGCATCATCCTGTGAATCAACATAAATTGTAAGTTTTTCAATCTTCAGAATCATTATATCAATCTCCTTTAATCTGCTGAGTAAACAATTCCTATTATACAATGATGTGGTAAACAAGAAAAGATAAAAACAACAGCAATAATGATGTTTTGTATAGAATGATATTACTTTACGACAGTTGTGGTACGGAGAACTTTGTAATACGATTTTGTAAATAATTGATTAATGGTTTTGAATATCCAAGAAGGTATGCTTCGAGTATATCGAGATCCATTGGTCCTTCAATCCTGTTTTTGCCATCAAGAAACACCGTGAAGTTTTCTCCGCCATCAGCAAGAAATGATGGTACGGTAACCGTGTAATCCGCATTCCTGTCAATTGATACACCATCTTTAAGTACATCAATAACGTGACTGTAATTATCAGATGATTCATTCCAGGAGTATGTTAATCCGCTTACCTGAAGAAAGCTCGGTCTGGTTCTGTTCTGCCACTGCTGATTTAACAGGTCGACAATCTGTTGGCCACTTAATGTCATTTTGACAAGCTTATTGTTGTTTGGCTGAATATAATAAAGCTTGCTCCACGTTATTGGACCGGCACTCAGATTGCCGCGTAACATGTTGGTATTAACAAAGGAAAAATCACTTCCCATCATTGTTCTTTGAGCGTCTGCAAATAGATTTCCCAGTGCAGATTCACCGGCCTCGTTGATTGATTTAAGAATGGCATGTTCTGCATCACCGATTTTTTTGTTGCTTTTTAATGATGCTCTCGCGGAAACATACTTTGTAAATTCAACGGTTTGCTTATTGAGTGCAACTGCAGGGCCCCTGTTTTCAAGTGCCGGTAGTATCGCTGCCGTTTTTTTAATGATCTCTCCTGTTGATTTCTGAATAACAATATCGATATCGGCGAATGCTGTCCCTGCACTGCCCCCTTGTGTTACCAGAATCGTTTTCGAATTACCTTTTTGGTAGTACATGTTGGTGAATGAATGTGAATGTGATGTGATTGCAATATCGATATCGTCATTTAATTTGTCAAGAGTTGACAGTATGGGACCTGAAAGTGTGTTTCTGGAAGAATCTGTCTGGCCTTCATATGTATTCTGTAAACCGCCATTGTGAATGATTGCAACGATGGCGTGTATTCCCTTAGTTTTAATCTCAGGAATAAAACTGTTGATCGCATCTGCTTCATTGGTAAACTGCAACCGCAACATGGTCGTGTTCTTTACAATATGTGGTGTTGATACCAGCGTCGCACCGATAAATGCAATTTTTACTCCGTTAACACTCTTGATGATATAGGGAGGGAAAACAAGTTCGTTATCAGATTTTCTTCTCACATTACAAGCAATTACGGGGAATCTTGAGCCGGCCCATTCCTTTTCGAGAAATGGACCTTCAGTGTGATTTCCACCATTGATCAGTCGTAAATATTCTTCAAGACCGGCATCAAATTCATGGTTACCGGGGATTGCAATCAGATTGCAGGAATTGGAAAACCGGGCATTTGGTGTGCATCCACAACTGTTATTACCAAATCTGTTAAAAAACTGCACTGCGGGCTCATCCTTGAGAATTGCTGATGTGAGTGCTGATGCACCGGTAAGATCTCCGGCACTTATAAAAAAAGTATTGCTATTCTTTGATGCTGCATTCCGAAGATATGCATCAAGAACTGCTGCACCACCAGCCCTTCCAAGTGGTGTTTCGATACTGAAATTAATCTGACCATGAAAATCGTTGATTGCAAGAAGTTTTACGGAAACTGTCGAGTCAGGGTGTTCACTGGTTGTGTCTTTGGATGACAATTTTCCCGAAGTACATGAAATTATTAGTGTACATAGTACCATAACTACTATTATTAAAAATGGTGGTGTGTGAATATCCGGTTTTCCATGATGTATTACTCTCATACGATGCCTGCCTGATTTGATTTCCAGCTTAATCCAACAATGTCCAGATAATTATATCCATGGGAAATTGAAAAGAACTATATCTTTTTATGAAAACAACTTTAATGAAATTCGTCGGGTGATCTGTCAATATTCTAAATTATTCAATTTTCTTTCGAAAATACCATTCAAATGAAAATAGCACCAGTATCAGCGTAATGAGCCACCAGGAACGTCTAATGGGGATTACCTGTTTAATTGGCAGTTTCGATGTGTCTGAGTGTGCGGCAAAAAATGCTGCAATCGCAGAATCGGAATATAATTGCACTGGAAGAGCATACTGATTCAGCAGTGATGCATTCTGATTTCCAACGCTCCGTTCCCTGTTTATATACTGGTTAAAAAAACAATCACGATAACTGAACTGTTTATTTCCGTGTTTCAGAGAGACATCATAACAGATGATGCTATCACGTGGAAACGGCATTTTTATGTAATGTAAAGAACCGGTAGCGGTAAGCTGTGATTGTGATAACTGAACCGGTTTCCCGGCGGACGACAACAACCTCAGATCTAATGATACAAGCTGTGATAACTTCAGTTCAGACGGGAGTGATACTGCAAAAACAAGTGAATCGCTTTCAGATCGATCGAAATCGGGGTAGGCAAAAAGGTCTGATCCTTTATTGATAATGATCATTTCTTTACATAACGCAATAAGATATTCTGAAAAAAGAAATGGTTCCTCCTCTCCGCGTGAGCTGGACATTGGCCAGAAGTCCCATCGCCATAATCCCTGGAAACTGACCCGCAAAGCGGGACGGGACATGAACATTCCTGTTGAAAGAAGGGGATAGGGAGCGGTAGTACTGCTGCTTGATACAGACAGGATCGTTGATGCATTTTCAAGTTCCGGCCGGCAGACTGGCAGTGCTGACGGTGGTGGGAGATCAGCAAGTGGAATTGTGAATGGTACCTGTGGTATATACGATTGATTTTTAATAATTTTAAAATGATCACGTACAATTGTACTGGAATCACCACATTGTGATACGCCAAGAAATGCGCATACCGCATCTGGTTGTATTTTGTCAATCGTCGACGGCAGATTACTCTGCTGACCGGTAAAAATTGACAAATCAGCAAGCCGGGGTGATGTCTTTTTGAATTCCGGGTGTTTCATAAGCGCCTGTGTTAAAAAACGCAAATCAAGTGATGGCCCCGAAGAATGAATCGCATATGTAAACTTTTTTGGATGAATGGTAACGATAGTAAAGTCCTGTGCAAGTAATGATGAGTCGCTGTTGAAAACCAATGTTTTGAAAAGATGTTTACCGGAAATTCCTGTCGTAACTGGAAAAATGATGGTTGAATCAATTGATCCGCTATCGAAGGAAATAGCCATCGATTTGAAAGGGTGGTGATTATCAGAAACCGCAAGTGTGCATAATGTCTGTTTTGTTACGTATCCGGTAATTCTTGTTTTAAAGGTGGCAGTACCTGTGTCACTAAATGAACTGTTGATATCTGCGTATGGTTTTCTCGAAATGAAATTCAAAGGGAGATAATACACCTGACGTTCCGTAAGTTTATTGATTCGCTCGGCACTGCTGGTCCATTGACCATCGGAGATAATAATAAAGTCATCAACGCTAAATAATTCACCTTTGGTAATATCCGGGAGTTCAGATTTTGCTGCTGAGAACGAGTGTTCATCAAATTGTGTGAACGGTCGTAATGTATCTCCGAATGTAAGTGCTGTAACGGATATTTTTTTATTGACGGACGCATAATGCAGAATCTTGTTTACAGGTGCAACAACTGTGCTATCAGGAGCAAAACCAGTCATGCTTTTTGAATTATCAATTAACAACGCAAAAGATCTTTTCGCAGTTGACAATCTGTTGAGTGATAGTTCCGGTTCAAAAAACGCAAGTGCGATTGCTGCAATCAGCATAATACGTATGGAGATAAGAAGTACTTTGTTGTTTGTATTTACAGGAGCACGTACAAAATAGATCACTGAAATTATCAGGACGGTTATCAGTAGTGCTGTGAATACTGCAGTAATACTATTCATCTGTGTTTTAAACGGGACAGTATGGTATCTTTTTTCCAGTATCTGTCATTTTGTTCAGGGTAATCGGTGGTATAGTGCAAACCCCTGCTCTCTTTACGCTGCGAGGCTGATGAAACGATAAGTTTTGCAGTTGTTACAAGATTTCTAAGCTCAAGTAATTTTGCAGTTACCTTCGTACGTTTGTAAAAATTGTCAATCTCTTTTTCAAGGAGTTGAATTCGTCTTGCAGCTCGTCCAAGACGGACGTTTGAACGAACGATTCCAACATAGTCCCACATGACCGACTGAATTTCCTTGAAATTATGCGAAAGAAGAATCCACTCTTCATTGTCAATAGTTCCGGTGTCGTCCCAGGCAGGAATAGCAGACGGTTCTATTGTGGAAATTGTCCTGATACATTCGGCTGAATGATCGGATGCCCGTTTTGCAAACACAAGCGCTTCCAGCAGCGAGTTTGATGCAAGACGATTGGCTCCATGAACACCGGTACAGGATACTTCACCGCATGCATAGAGATTCTGAATGCTTGAACGGCCGACAGTATCGACTTTAATACCACCGCAAATATAATGCGCAGCGGGAACAACCGGAATCAGATCTTTCGTAATGTCAATGCCGAATTTTATACAGTTTGCATATATGTTGGGGAAATGTTCACGGGTATCTGATGGGTCTGCATGACGTATATCGAGAAAAACACAGGGTTCACCCGATATTTTCATTTCATTGTCAATTGCCCGTGCAACAGTATCTCTTGGTGCGAGTGATTTCAGTGGGTGGTATTTATCCATAAATTCCTTCCCGTTGACATCACGCAAAATAGCACCATGTCCGCGTAATGCCTCAGAGATAAGGAATGAGTCAGCTTTTTCATGAAACAGTGTCGTCGGGTGGAATTGAATGAATTCCATATTCGAAATAACCGCTCCCGCCCTGTAAGCAATCGCGAAACCATCACCGGTAGCAATGTCCGGATTTGTTGTATGAAGATACACTTTCCCGGCACCTCCGGTTGCAAGGCAGGTGATTTTAGACTGAATAGGAAATATGTTCTTCGTTATATTGTCAAGTACATAGGCGCCATGACAGCAGGTGTCGGGTTGTAACTTATGAGATAAATGGTAGTCGGTGATAAGATCAATGGCGCTGTGATGTTCGAGCATGGTGATATTTTTTATACTGTGTGCGCGTTTCAGGAGCGTTTCTTCGACTTCTTTACCGGTAAGATCGTGTGCGTGAACAATACGGTTTTCGGAATGACCGCCCTCTTTCCCAAGATGTAAATGATACGGATTACTTGTAGCATCTGATTTTGAGAACTTAACACCCCAGTCGATCAGGTCTTTAATGCGGTCAGGTCCCTCCTCGACAAGAATCCGCACAGATTCTTCATTTGACAATCCCTTACCTGTTGTCAATGTATCATTGATGTGGCTCTTAAATGAGTCACCCCTTTCGAGTACGCATGCAATCCCTCCCTGTGCGTAGTTGGTATTGCTTTCAGTATCGGTTTTCTTTGTTATGACAATTACACTGCCGGATTTTGCCGCCTGTATGGCAAAACATAATCCGGCGATGCCGCTTCCGATAACAAGAAAATCGCATTGAGTATTCATATATAGACTAACACCTTTCAGTAACAGGATGATAATACCGTTATTATTCCAGAGGAAGGGGCAGGTCTGCTGCGTTCTCAGGAATCAGAGAGCGTGCTTTCTGGCCGAGATAGCCGCCGTGATGACGCAGACCATATTGCTCTTTTGTAAATTTTTTCCGTTCCATTAAAATGAGTGCGAGTGTGTCACCGATGGCAAGTTGTACAGTTGTTGATGCCGTGGGGGTGAGTTCCAGATAGCAGGGCTCCTTTATTTCTCCCATATTTATTACAACGTTTGATAATGACCGTATCGTCGCATCAGGATGTGACGTAATACTGATTATTTTATCGATACCCAGGTGACTTGCCAGCTGAAGCATTTCTATTACTTCACGCGTCTTACCGCTTGTCGAAAATGCAAGAATGACATCACCTCTTGATAAGATACCTAAATCACCATGTGCTGCCTCACCGGGATGAAGAAATGTTGATGGTGAACCGGTGGAACACAGTGTCCCTGCGACCTTGCGGGCGATATTTCCGGCTTTGCCCATCCCGGTGGTAATAATCTTTCCCGTACAGTGTTCAAGAAGATTAATTGCTTCCTCAAAACTGCTGTCAAGCGGAATGTCTTTGATTGCCTGTGCTTCTGCTAAAAGTATCTCTTTTGCCCTTGTTAACATGTTTTCCAAAAATAAACTCAACTTTCTCCCGCGCCTGGATTTTTGTAGCATGTGAATTATGACCGGTATATAAATGAAGAGCGACTATCTGGTTATAAAACACCCGAATCCGTCGCAATGCAACTGCAGTTCATGCTGCATGCCGTTTTTAAGTCTCCAATCAATCTAAATATAAAATGTGTTCAACAAAATTATTAGTTTTTTACATTTATACTATTGCGAAGCTATGTTTCGGGAAAGTATACTCTTAGAAACAAACACCTAATGAGCTATCAGGAACTTAGATGAAACTTTCGTTAATTCTAAAAATGTATCTATTTCTGATTATTCTTGCTGGTACCTCTGTGGCCGCACCTGAAAATGTCAAGAAAATGATTTTTGAGGAACAGCGTATTGAGGGTAAAATCCGTAGGCCGCAACTTGTTCTCATTAAAGCAGAGCAACGTCCCGAGTTCAAACCGATGGTTATGCAGAGCTACGGAAAAAATGACAATCTTCTTAATTCTGTAAATGATCAAATTATCGAAAACTCCCCCTATAAAATGCCATTTCAGTTTGATGAAACCCGTGTCAAAGGGTACGAACCTTGATCCGGCATGATTCCGGGCAATCTTTAAATGGCGCGGAGTGATTGAGATAACAAATCACGTAGTTTACCGGTGATGCAGATAATGTGTTGTATTATATAGAAAGTAAATCGTTTTTATATAGAGATAACGGGAGGAATCCGATGGAATTTGTAACCAAATTAATTCATGCGTTTAGTCTTAAGGCTGATGCGTTTTTATTTATGTGGGCAATTATGACTACCGGTGTGTTTGCACTGGCGATAGTAATTGAACGTTTTATTTATCTGACAGTCAGGCAGGGAACAAGCACTGAACTGTTCGTAAAAAATATCCTGAGCTATATAGAAAAGGAAGATATTCCATCAGCAATTGTACTTTGTAAAAAAGCAAAAAATATGGCGATTGCAGGTGTATTAAAAGCTGGTCTGGAAGATGCCGGGGCAGGTGCTGAGAGAATTAAAAATACCGTTGATGAAGCAATGCTTAAAATGATTCCGCGTCTTGAGCAGCGAACCGGGTATCTTGCTGTGATAGGAAACGTGGCAACACTGCTTGGACTTCTTGGTACTGTGTATGGTCTTATCATGTCGTTTGCTGCTGTTGGTAAGCCGGGTATTGATGCCGCACAGAAATCAGAACTGCTTGCGAGCGGTATTGCAACTGCCATGAACTCAACATTTCTTGGTCTTTCTGTTGCTATCACTGCTATTATGGTGTACTCTTTTCTCAGGGCGAAAACGCAGAGAATTGTTGATGAGCTTGATGAATATTCATTGCGTGTCATGAATACACTTGTTGAAAGATCGTATAAAACTCATAAATATCATATTTCAGCGGCTCAGCTCAAAGAGGGCGTTGGACTTCATATTACTCATAATAATATCAAGATATTTACTGATAATAAGATGATAAAGGAAATTAACATCTGATATGGAAATACTCAATGAAGTAGGCAGATGTTTTCTGCCATCTCATGAGGCTTTTGCTTTCATGTGGCTTCTTGCAGGTATGGCTGTTGTTGCTGCTGCGATCTCTATTGAGCGATATATTGCAATCGGCAGGCATACAGACTATGATGCAGCGGGCTTATATGCAAAGCTTAAAAATCTGATTGAGAATAAAACTTATGATGAGGCGTTTCAGCTGTGTTCTGCTGCCGGAAAACGTGCTCTGCCCCGAATTCTTGGTGCAGGAATCCGTAAGGCATCAACAGTTCCGGAACTTGTAATCGATGCCATGTCTGAGGAATCCCTTCATATGTCATCACAGCTTGAAAAAAGGCTGAGTTATCTTGTCATGATCAGTAATGCAGCAACACTTCTTGGGCTTCTTGGTACGGTTTTCGGGCTTATAATGTCATTTGCTGCTGTTGGACGTCCTGATATTGCGGCATCAGAAAAAACCGCTCTACTCGCGGCAGGTATTTCAGCTGCGATGAACTCCACACTGGTTGGTCTTAGTTTATCGATTACCTGTGTGGGTATTTACGCATGGCTGCGTTCGAAAGTTGAAAGCTCATTAAGTGAAATTGACAGATACGCTGTTGCAGTTGTAAAACTGCTCAACCCTCCGCCATCAGTGCATACCAGAATGAGTGTTATTAAAAGTCGTCATCAGGATGAGGAAGTAGCAGATGCGGATGTTACACCAATGCTTAACCTTATGGTTATGCTGATTCCGCTGCTTTTGACATCATCGGAATTTGTACGGATAGGTGCAATAGAACTTAAACTCCCTGAATCGTCTCAGGGTGGGGGTGGCGGCGGTAGTAGTGAACTTCAAAATCGGAAGCTCGACGTTGGAATTGTCATAACAGCCAAAGGTTTTAATCTCTTCAGTTATTTCAAGGCCGATACGGTTAAAAGTGCTCCGGACCAGCCGGATATTCCTCTTGTCAATGGCGAATATGACTATATCAACCTTAATGCAAAGCTTGCGGAAGTTAAACGTAAAGCATTGTATGAATTAATGAACGCGAACTTTGGTGATGCTGTACCTCAGAGTGCGGATCTGTATCAGTTGTATCTTGCCTACATAAAGAAGGATTTGACTGGAAATACAATCTTTCCTGATCATGAGAGTATAAAAATTGTGGCAGAGGAGAAGATTAAATACAAAACCGTTATTGATGTAATGGATGCAGCCCGTGGAACAAGGACGCCTCATGGTAATGCGACAATGTTTCCGAATGTGTCGATCGCGGGAGGTATAGTACAATGAGCGGTCGTCACCTGGGAAGAGGCAGAAGAAGAAGGAGAAGTGAAGGTGTTGTAAAACTGAACATCACCTCCATGATCGATATGTTCACCCTGATGGTGGTCTTTTTAATAAAGAATTACTCATCACAGGGGCAGCTTGTAACTCCGGCAACCGGGCTTGTATTGCCGACATCAACGATTGAAACAATAGCACAAGAAGCGCTTGGTATTATGGTGTCAAGTAATACCATCATGGTCGAAAATAAGATTGTTATTGATCCTGATGCTTATAAAAAGGTGATGGAGCAGAAGGAATTTTTAATAGAGCCCCTTTTCAAAGTGCTTGATCAGCACAACAAAGAGGCAAGAAAATCAGCAGAGATGTTTAAAACTGAGTTCTCGGGAAAGGTCTCAATTCAGGGTGATGTCGAAATTCCATATAATATTTTGACCCGTGTGATGTATACCTGTGGTCAGGCCGGATATCCTACTATGAATCTGGTAGTGTACAGGAAGGAATAAATGGCGAACAGAAACCACTCGGGAATATTCTACATGAAGCAGGATGGAAAAAGAATCCCTGCATTTCCAAAAGAGTTCAAACGCGGGCCTTTCAGTAGGTTCGAACGTAAATTTATCATAATTTTTGGAGTTCTGGTATTTCTTTTTTACACAACGATTGGTCTGTTATCTACATTTGTGAAAGTAGATACAACACAGGACGAGAAACAGATACTTAAAATTCAGGAACGTTATGCTCAACTGGTCATGAATCAGCCAAAGCCAAAAGAAGAGGTCAAAAAAGATGGGAAGAGTACAACTGGTCCGGCTATTGAAACCAGGGATGATGTTTTGCCGCAGGAGCAGAAGGAAGAGGTAAAGGTCGACCGGGGGAAGGAATCGTTTGCTGAAAAAGAACAGAGAAAAGAGGCAACAAGCGAAACCCGTCGTCAGGTGCGTGAACAGGTTTCAAAGCAGATTCAGTCATCAGGTATTTTCGCAGCGATTACAGCAACCGGCGGAAGTGGTGAAGGCGGCGGAAGTGCAGCGGCATCCGCAGCAGACCTTCTTGGCGCAGCGACTGATGATGGACTGGGGGATCTTTCAAAACTGAATATTACAAAGGGATCATTTGCAACCCGAAAGGCCGATGTCGCTGCTTCAGAGGGTACAGAACGGAAAGGTTCCCGTACAACAGATGTTGGTATAGAGAAACAAAGCGTTGGTAAAGCAGAAGTTGCACAGGTGGCAAGTGCTGCAAACGTAAATATTACATCAGCACCACCTGAAATCAGTGGAGAATCATCAGCGCATGCAGACAGGAGTCAGGCTGCTATTCTGAGGGTTGTACAGCGTGAGACCCAGCGTTTAAAGCGCGTTTATGAAGACTGGTTGAAACGGGATCCGGCATTGAGCGGACGTCTCACTGTTAAGTTCACAATAGTGCCATCCGGTGCAGTTTCAAATGTATCTGTTGTTAAGACGACAATTAACAACCCTGAATTTGACGAAACAATTCTCAGGTATATCAGGAGATGGCAATTCCCTGAGGTTAGCGGCGGTACACCAGTCGAGGTTGTGTATCCATTCGTATTCGAAGGCCAATCGTAGGGGCGAATCATTATTCGCCCGTACATGTATTATAAATGCCCGAGCGTGTTTAAATTTAAAATGCGCCACAAGGATGAAAAATTTGTACGAATTTTAAATGCAGGGATTTTAAAAATCGCCCATAGGGAATGATTGCAAACAAAATTTAACCTGCGTTGGGGCACAAATCAATCGCCAATATCTTTTCACGGAGGAAATATGAAAGAGCGTGATGGTGAGAGAATAGAGAATCTCAGCAGTGGTGAGCCAGGTACTGTAATCGACATGAGTACATCAGGATTGGCGCTGCTTCTGTCTGCACCCCGTAAAAAAGATAGTGAACTGAATTTATATATCAACGAAAAATGTGTTCGGGTACGAGTCATTTATTCTAATGAGAGTGGGCAAAAATACAGGGTTGGGTTACAGTTTTTAAGGGGCGAACCGGAGGTTCAGGCTATGCTTCCGGATATTGTTGATAAATTCTCAAAGGGAATACCTTTAACCTGTGCGCTTGATGACAGTAAATCCAAGTTGTAATTTACACGCTGTTGATTATCGGTATATATGCTTTAAAGTGTAGTGAATCAATGTCTCTAATGGTATATGTTAAGGTTATTGCATGAAACAGGCATCATGGGAAAAGGTGCAAAAATCCCGCACTCGTCACACGAAAGGTATTGCTATTAGTGTAATAGCAGCTGCAGCTGTTGCGGCAGTGATCATTTTTAATAATAATGATCTGATTTTCGGGATATCAGAAAACACAAATACACATAACAGTAAATCGTTTTCTTTCGATGAATCTGAATTATCGTTGATGATGGATAGTACTGTATCAGATGATACCGGATCAGATGGGCAATCTACTGAAAATCAAAAAGATACATCAGATAAAATTCAAAAGAATCAATCACAGGAAAAAATGTCTGCGCATTCACACGCAGAGGATAATCTGGTTGAATCGAATGACGTTCATAAATATCTGGCAGATAAAAAAACTGCAATGCATTCACCGGTTGAGTCGAGACCGGTTTCAGGACAACAAACACCTGACGAACGCATTCCAAAGCGGCCTGATCCTCTGAATGCTCCATCAGTTGCTTCTATTGATAAAAAATCCGCAGATCAGATAAAAAATCCTCTGAAAGAACAAGTTTTTTTACTCACAAATGTACAAAGTCGTGTAATAGATCGAAAAGATCTTATTATTTCACT
>CAYMGX010000048.1:0-27576 GCA_964390065.1 uncultured Fibrobacter sp.
TTAAGGAGTAAATGTATATGGCATTTTTGCTGATTTTTTATCCTTTACTTATAGCAGCAGCTGCTGCAATTATTACATCCAACCGGATCAGGCCGTATATGCTTCCTGTGGCAGCTGTACCACATTGCGTGCTGACGTATATCGTTGTATTCAGTAACCGTTTTTCTGAAACGTCAACATGGCTTTCTCTTGATCCATTGGGAAAAATAATTCTTTTGCTTGTAAGTACCCTCTTTCTCTTCTGCTCTTTTTATGCCGTACAGTATTTACATTTCAGGAATGACCGGGACAACAGGATATTTATTGTATGTCTTTTGACATTTTTAGGAACAATGAGTCTTGTCACCTGGGCACATCACCTCGGACTGATGTGGGTCGCAATTGAAGCAACAACACTTGTAACCGCACCGCTTATCTACTTTAATCACACCCGATTAAGTATTGAAGCAATGTGGAAATATCTGTTGATCGGTTCCGTAGGTATTGCGCTTGCACTACTTGGAACATTTTTTATCGCATATTCATCGCTGCATGCCGGGCTTGATGCAACGCTGACCTATGATGTACTGTTGCATAATGCTCCGCGGCTATCGAAAATATGGCTTCATGCCGCATTTATTCTCCTTCTTGTGGGATATGGAACCAAGATGGGTCTTGCACCTATGCATACCTGGAAACCTGATGCATACGGAGAGTCTCCGGGACTTGTTGGTGCAATATTTGCCGGTGCTACAACGTCGTGTGCATTCCTTGCTTTTTTGAGAATTTATCATATCTGTTATGCCGCCGGTGAGCAGCAGTATATGTCAAGACTGTTGTTGTTCATGGGTTTTCTTTCCATGATTGCAGCCGCCCTTTTTCTGATTCGTCAGCGTGACATAAAGAGAATGCTTGCGTATTCCAGTATTGAACATATGGGTATTCTTATGATTGGTCTGGGGATCGGAAAAGCCGCTTTATATGGAACGGTTCTTCACATTCTTACTAATGGTATTACAAAAGGGGTATTGTTTCTTAGTGCCGGAAATATTCACAGAGCTTACGGAAGCAAAAATATCGAACAGGTTCATGGCGCATTAAGAATTCTGCCATTGTCCGGATCAATGTTTCTGATGTCGTTTCTTGCGATTACCGGATCACCGCCATTTGGACCATTTATCAGTGAGTTTTCAATTCTATCAGGTATGTTTGATTCACACGCTTATTTCTCGGGCGCGCTGTTTCTTACGCTTCTTTGTCTTGTTTTTATAGGAATGGGGGCAACGGTGTTAAGTACTGTTCAGGGAAATGCACCAAAAGATATAAAAGAAAAAGGTACCTTTAAAGATGGATTCTGGAATGGTGCTCCTGTACTTGCTATGATGATCATTGTGTTGATCCTTGGAATATACATACCGGAACCGCTGGCTGCATTACTCAATGATGCAGTCGAATTCATAGGGGGGCAGTCTTGATCATGGCACAATCCCTTACGACAGTAGTTAATAATGGCCATGCAGTTTCACTTGACACTATCGCAGTGCTGAATCCGGAACAGTTTGCTCAGGCAATTACCGGCTCAGTTGCATTTGGCGAGAGAGTGGCTGCATTATTCGGGAAAAATTCTGATAAACCTGATACCGTTGAACTGTTTGCAGTTATTGCAGATGATGATCAGAATGAGTTGAAACTATGCAGAACCGAGATAGTTGGTTATGAGTTTAACTCGATCACACCAAAATGTTCTCAGGTGCATATGTTTGAACGTGAGATTGCCGAACAGTTTGGGGTAAAAGTAAAGGATCACCCCTGGTTTAAACCGGTACGGTATCATAGGTCATATACAAACGTTGATGCATGGGGGAGAGGGCGGGATACCGAAATACTTCCGGCTGTGTGTGATTTTTACAGACTTGAGGGAGAACAGGTACATGAAGTCTCAGTTGGTCCGGTGCACGCAGGTATTATAGAACCCGGGCATTTCAGATTTCAATGTCATGGAGAAATGGTGTATCATCTGGAAATTGCACTCGGGTTTCAGCATCGTGGTATCGAAAAAACATTGATAAACGGGCCTGATAAGCGCTCACTTTATTTCGCAGAAACAATCGCCGGTGATACAACAATCGGACATGGAACATCGTATTGTCAGGTTATTGAGGCGCTTTCAAATTGTAATGTATCACCGCGAGCTCAGGTTTTGAGAGGCATCGCACTTGAATTGGAACGTCTCGCAAATCATACCGGGGATCTTGGTGCACTCGCTCTTGACATAGGATTTCTTCCTACATCGTCATTTTGCGGAAGAATAAGGGGCGATTTTCTTAATATGTCAGCTGTACTCTGCGGCAGCCGGTTTGGACGATCGTTCATGCGCTGTGGAGGTGTTGCATACGATGTTGATCAGGGAAGGGTTGATGATCTTTTGAAACGACTTGACGCAGCGGAAACGGATGTCACTGTTGCAGTGAATCTGCTATGGGACACGCAATCGGTGATGGCACGGTTCGAAAAAATCGGCGTTGTGTCAGAAAAAACCGCACAGGACCTTGGACTTGTCGGCCCTGTGGCGCGTGCAACCGGATTACTTCGGGATGTACGCCATGATCATTCATGCGGGATCTATTGCTTTACACATCTTCCGGTGGCATTATGTAACAGTGGTGATGTATTTGCGAGAGCGTATGTCCGCTGGCTTGAAATTCAACATTCTATCAAATTTATCCGGGAGCAGCTTCTGTCACTTCCCGGTGGCAGAGTGTTTACCGAATGCAGGAACATTGCACCATCATCAATCGCTGTTGCACTTACCGAAGGGTGGCGTGGTGAGGTGTGCCATGTCGGGATTACTGATGAATCAGGGAAATTTTCCCGCTATAAAGTTGTTGATCCGTCATTCCATAACTGGCCGGGGCTGGCAATGGCATTGCGTAATCAGCAGATTTCAGATTTTCCTGTTTGTAATAAAAGTTTTAATCTTTCATATTGCGGACATGATTTGTAAATCGTAATAACACATTGAGCAAATGCTTTGTTGAGCAATAAAATATACCGGATAGCAGGTTTTAACAAAATGACAAATGACAAAAAGGCAGTGTAAAGTATGTTTAAAGCAGTTCTTGCCCGAATACAGCAGAAACATAGAACCATGAAATATCCTGATGCTCCGCCACCGGCGATGCCGGACAGGTTCAGGGGGCGTCCTGTTGTTGATAGAGCAAAATGTCAGTCTGGGTGTTCTGTATGCGGGACAATCTGTCCGGTTGATGCAATATCCCTTGAGAAAAAACAGATTGATACCGGTAAATGCCTTTTCTGTAATGAGTGTCTCAATCAATGCCCGTCAAAAGCTATTTCACATTTAACGGACTATCGCCTGTCAGCATTTACAAGGGAGGCGCTTGTTAATGATCTGTATGAAGATACGATGGTTCGGGCAGTACAGCTTGACAAAAAAATCAAAAGTCTGTTCGGCAGATCTCTTAAGCTTCGTCAGGTAAGTGCAGGTGGATGCAATGCATGTGAAGCCGATACAAATGTTCTTACTACCCTGGCCTGGGATCTTGGACGTTTTGGCATTCAGTTTGTTGCATCGCCGCGACATGCGGATGGTATTCTTGTGACCGGGCCGGTAAGTGCAAATATGGCACTTGCAATGAAAAAAACCTATGATGCTGTTGCAGAACCTAAGCTTGTTATCGCCGTTGGTGCATGTGCTGTTTCAGGTGGTGTTTTCAGAGGACATGACGAAGTCAATAACGGTCCGGATACAACACTGAAAGTCGATCTTTACATTCCGGGATGCCCACCGCATCCATTGACCATTCTTGACGGCTTGCTAAGGTTGATTGGAAGAATCGAATAATAGATTTGTCAAATAAGGATGTTCCGGGAAAATGTGTTGCAGTACGCGGGCACCGGATATCACTGTACCACTGACAAATTTCCGGTAACGTAAACGTGCATAGATAATTGCTGTACAGCGTTTTGTTAAGGAGTACTACTGGTACGTTATGGTAATGTACACTGCGCCTCAGATAGGTCCGGAGGAACCATGTCCCTATCTGCCGGAGAAGATATCAAACATGCAGTTTTTTTTTGCTGCTGAACTTGATGTTCATGAACTGGAGTTCTTTCTGAGCAGGGGATGGCGAAAATTTGGTTACTATTATTTCAGGCCGGCTTGCCATAAGTGTACATCATGCATCTCAGTCCGTATTCCGGTTGATACGTTTTCACTTTCTAAAAATCAGGCACGGGTTCTCAGACGAAATTCAGATATCACGGTAAAGTTTTCAGATGATAATCCGTTGCAGGAGGAGATGTTTACACTGTTCAGGGAACATTCACGCTTCAGATTCCAACGGGATATTTCGATTGAGGAGTATGAATCCAATTTTTGCGTCAGGTCATGCCCGTCGCTGATTTCTAAATATTATCTTGGTAATAAACTTTCTGCACTCGGTTACCTCGATATATCATCAGAGAGTCTCAGTAGTGTCTATTTTGTTTATACTGAAGAGTTTATTTGCAGAAGCCCGGGTATATTCAGTATTTTAAAAGAGATTGAATACGCAAAGCAGATCGGCCTCAAATATTACTATCTCGGGTATCTTGTTGAGGATAACAGCCGTATGCAGTACAAGGGGACATTCTATCCTTACGAAAGACGGAATGAACCGGGTGGTGAATGGAGTCTTGTAACAAAGCACTCATAATATCTGTTTTCAAATGTAAAGCAAGGTGTGTTGTGAAAAGTATTGTTAAGATCGGGGAAAATGCTGTTCGTGAAGCGGGGGCGTTGCTTCTTGATAATTTTAATAAACCATATGCGATAGAAAAAAAGACTGATCAGAGTCTTGTGACGGAAATAGACAAAAAAGCTGAAAATATTATTGCTGCGCATATTCGTTCATCGTTTCCGCATCACAGGATTATTGGTGAGGAGTCCGGTTCTAATATTGAATCTGATGAATACCTCTGGGTGATAGATCCCATTGATGGAACACATAATTTTATCAGAGGTATCAAACAATTCGGTGTTTCGCTTGGTATTATTAAAGGATCTGAATTTATTGCAGGTATTGTTTTTCTTCCTGCAGAAAATAAAATGTATATCGCTGAAAAGGGATCGGGCGCTTTTTGCAACGGTAACCGCTGCGCTGTCTCTAATGTAACGATGCTATCAGATGCAACTCTGCTATTTGATAGTGGATTCAAGGTGAAGGACGAGCAGAAGATCGAAATTTTCAGGACTATTGCGCCTAAAATGTTTAACGTACGCATGTTTGGTGCATCAGTGATTAACCTGACGTATGTTGCCGGGGGAATCGGTGATATCCTTATCGAATGTGATGATAATTTATGGGACTATGCCGCGGGAATTACTATCGTTGCAGAAGCCGGTGGGCTTGTTACCGACTTTCGGGGGCATCCTCTGACTACGTCAAGCCGCAGTTATGTTGCATCAAACGGACTGCTGAACAGTCATGTTTTAAAAATACTTAACGAAATCGAAAAAACAACTGGAGCTTACATTGGATTTTAAATCGTTATGGTTCTGTTTTGTACCACTGTTTATTGCAGTAGACGCAATCGGAACTTTACCGATTTTTATGTCGCTGACTGGGGAACTTGATCAAAAAAACAGGACTAAAGTGATTGTCGCATCTGTGATAACAGCTCTTTTTGTCGGAATACTGTTTCTTTTTGTCGGGGATGCTATCTTAAAGATGCTTGGAATCACCGTCGAGGATTTCATGATTGCAGGAGGTATTATTCTGTTCATGATCGCAGTCGGTGACATTTTAATGTTTAGTAAGTCGCATAAAAAAGCTTCTGCCGAAGCTCTTGGATCAGTACCGATTGGTGTCCCGTTGATTGTCGGGCCGGCAGTCCTGACAACAGTAATGCTCCTGGTACGTCAGGAGGGATTCGTATATACAGGGATTGCAGTGACACTCAATATTTTAATTGCAGGTTTTATTTTCCAGATGTCCGGCTATATCATGAAACTGCTGGGTGCGTCGGGAACTAAAATCGTGTCAAAAATTGCCAGTCTTTTTCTTGCCGCAATTGGTGTCATGATGGTAAGAAAGGGATTAAGTCAATTGATAGGGATTTGACAGATGCAGACTGCGAATAACATTAAGGAACACCTGTTTTCACTCAATACCCGCGGCATTAAATACAATCTTGATAGAATAAGAAAAGCAGCTGAACTTTCCGGTAATCCTCAAAATGCCTATAAATCCTTTCATATTGCCGGAACTAATGGCAAGGGATCGGTATGTTCCTATATTGAATCAGTTGTCCGGACAGCGGGGTTCAGAACCGGCTTGTATACATCACCCCATATAATTGACTTTGAAGAACGGTTTATCATCAATGGAAAACCTGTTACAGAAAATGACTGGTTACGAGTTTATAACGATCAACGTGCGATTATTGATAAGCTGGAACTCAGTTTCTTTGAAGCAGCTACATTAATGGCGTTTGAATTGTTTAAACGCAATAATGTCGAATGGGCAATTTTCGAAACGGGGCTGGGCGGGCGTCTTGATGCAACAAACATTATCAGTCCACAGGTATCGGTCATAACCGGTATTGCAATGGATCATACGGATTACCTTGGGTCAACATTGATGGAAATCGCCCGTGAAAAACTGGGTATTGTAAAAAGAGAGATACCGCTTGTGTTCGCAAAGAACAGGGATCATGCGATTAATACACTTGCAACGCGTATCTGTAGTGAAATCCATTCTGCGATTACTGTATGCTCTTCTGATGATGCTCAGAATGTACGCGAAACTGCTGATGGTACCATTATTAACTGGAATAATAGACAATATCTGATTCCTTTGTGCGGCCTTCATCAGGTAATAAATGCGGTCACAGCACTTAATGCATTAGAACGTGCCGGATTTACTGATTATGAAACCGTACGGAGAGGTTTACTATGTACGTTTATTCCCGGACGGTTTCATGTAGTTGGTTTTAAGGAAAAAAAACTTGTTTTTGATGTCGGGCATAATCCTGATGCTGTATCGGTTGTTGTGGATACATTGAAAAGAAGATTTGCAGATAGACCGGTTGTTTTTGTTATCGGGGTCATGAAAGATAAGGATTATTCCGGAATCATTGCTCAGGTATTACCTTATGCAGCTCATATAATATTTACAAAACCGGATATCGGCCGTGCTGCGGAATCAATTGATTTACTGGATGCAGTACCCGAAGTGCACAGATGCAGGTGTAGTGTGAGTGATACCGTTCGGAATGCATTTAACGCTGCATGTGAACGTCAGGAGTCTATTGTTTGTATTACGGGATCGTTTTACACTGTAGGAGAGGCCTATAGTGCTGCAGGAATCAAACCATTTGAATCACGATGATCATGCGATTCCAAGGCTCTCAAGAATTTTTTTGATCAAATCTTCTTGTGTAAATGGTTTGATAATATAATTTTTTGCACCTTCACTGATTGCGTTAATAATCTTCCCTTTTTCGTTTTCCGATGTAACCATAGTTACTGGAATGTTCCTGAAATCAGGATCCTGTTTAATCGTGCGAAGAAACGTAATGCCATCCATCTCAGGCATATTCCAGTCAAGCAAAATCAGGAGTATCTCACCCGAATTTTCGTGTAGCTTTCTGAGTGCTACAACGCCGTTTTCAGCTTCAACAGATTCATAACCGAGCACATCAAGGGCATTTTTTATGATCTCCCTGACAGCAATAGAATCGTCAACGGTAAGAATTTTCATAAACGCACCTCTTACTTGATTTGATAATACATCGCCTTTTCAAATGTATGGAGTGAATACTCACTACTGTAATTGGAGATGGATTCTGCTGAACCTACTATCAGGTATCCCCCGGGCCTGAGAAGATTTCCGAATCTGTGAAGAAGATCCTTTTTAAGTTCTTCCGAGAAGTAAATTAATACATTTCGACAGAAGATGAGATCCATCCTGCCCATAAACGAAAAATCCTCCTGAAGGTTCAGTTTTTTAAAGGTTACCATTTTTTTTACACATTCGTCAATAATCCAGATTTTCCCATCCTGTTTGAAATATTTTTTTTTCATCTCTTCCGGGAGACCCCGTGAAATGACATGTGCGTCATAACGCCCGGCTTTTGCAAGAAACAGTACAGTTTGAGATATGTCTGTTGCAAGCAGCTCAAAATGTTCCGGACGAAGTGATGTCTGCGATCTGCAATAATCCAGAATGAGCATTACAATAGAGTAAATCTCCTGACCTGTCGAACTTGCTGCAGACCAGATCCTGATTCTGGATTTTTTTCCGGATGCAATCTCTTTTGCGAAATGGGGAAGAAAATGTTTCTGAAAAGCATTGAATGGGGTGGTGTCTCTGAACCATAGTGTTTCATTCGTTGTCATTGCGTCAATGATTTTTTCCCGCAATACATTTGTTGTATCATTTTTTGCCTTGAAGTAGAAATCACTGTAGGTAGTGCATCCCTGTTCGGCCATAAGCGTTGTAAGGCGGGTTTCGATGAGATATATCTTGCTCTCATCAAGATGTATCCCACAATGAAGTTCTATGAAATCACGCAGCATTTTGAATTCATTCATATCAAGTTTTGTCATGCTGCACATATCCTTTACAAAAAATTAAGCGGTTACATCATTCGTGACGTTAATGTAACCATCTCCTGAGCAAGTGACTCGATCGGCAACGATTTGTCAGACAACGCTGCCTCATCAACAGCTCTGGGCATCCCATAGACAACGCAGGAGCTTTCCAATTGCGTAATACAATAACATTTCTGACGTTTTAACATCCTGACTCCACTACAGCCATCGTTTCCCATTCCGGTAAGAATAATTGCAAGGACACCACCAGTATAATATGTGGCAACTGACCGAAAGAGTACATCAACGGATGGCTTACAACTGTTTTCTGGCGGAGCATCACTATGTCCAATGATAAATGAAGTACCATTACTGCGAACGATCATGTGTTTGCCGCCGGGAGCAATATAGACAGTACCACGTTTTATTATTTCATTTTCGGGTGCTTCAATTACGTGTAATTTCGATTTTTTATTCAGACTATCCGCAAGTGAACGTGTAAAGTGTGGAGGCATATGCTGGACAATCAGTATTGGAAGGGGGAAATCGGCCGGAATCGCCGGTATTAATTTATTAAGCGCTTCAGGACCACCTGTTGATACACCGATAACACAAACTTCAAATGACATGTTTCGATGTACAGAAGGTCTTCGTACTGTTATTTCCGGTGCTGCCTGAGGCCGGTTAATTAATGACGGACGGGATACTCCGGAATGCAGGGAACCTTTTTTTAGTCCCATCATTTTGATAACGGACAGAATATCATTCTTAAGTTGTAAATTATTTGCCTGGAAATCGTTACTGTCAGGTTTGCGTATAAAGTCAATTGCTCCGGATTGTAGCGCATCAATAGTATCACTGGTATTACGTGAACTTATTCCGCTCATCATTACCACTGTGACATCCGGAAATTCGGAACGAATACGTTTTAACGTTTCGACACCATTCATTTCAGGCATATGAACATCAAGGAATACAAGATCTGTTTTGAATTGTGCAAGTTTTTTCAGTGCAATTACGCCGTTTGGTGCTGTGCCGACAAGTTCAGTTTCACTCAGGGATGAAACAATTTCAGAAGCAATCTTGCGGTAAGTTACCGTGTCATCCACTACTAATGTTCTTATTGGCATAGCTATTGTCCAATGCTCCGGTGAACGAATCGTTTCGTTACATTATACTGCTGATGTTGACATGTCAGAGTATGCGGTTGTTTTTCTGTTGTCATTCCTCAATAATGCATCAATTGCCAGAATAAGAAGTAGATGTTCCTCAAGCTTGACAACACCTGATATATAGTCATTGTCAATATCAGTCAGGTTGGGGGGAAGACGTTCAATTGCATCTTCGTCAACAATAACAATATCACCAACAGAATCAACAAGTAAACCTATTATCTCGTTCAGTGAAATTGAATTTGTTGAGCGCTGTAATTCTGATGCAGCTTTTAGTACAACACATCGTGATTGATGTGATAGATTACGCCGGCCACATCCAAGACGTACTCCGGGATCAATGATAGTAATAATCTGTCCTCTTAGGTTCATTAATCCGATTGTGAAATCCGGTGCAAGCGCAACTGGAGAAATGTCAATATAACGGTTTACTTCCCGGACAAGGCTGACATCAACGCCAAAGGTATATTGATTTATTGTGACTGAAATAAACGATTTATTCATGATCAGTCTCCCATTCGCTGTTCAACCGCACTCAATAGTGAGTTCAGGTCAAGTAAAATTGTAAGCCGGTTATTGATAATGGTTGATCCCATCACACCGATGCCCTTTATATTTGATGTGTCAAGTGTTAATTGAGTGTTTACAACATCAAAAACAGTTTGCGCAACAATCCCGACCTTTTGCTCAGTGTTCCTGGGGAGAATAATATAAAACTCTTTACTGCTTTGTTGTGGTGATGACACAGGCAGGTAGTCCTGTATACGGACAATCGGTAAACTCTTGCCATCCCGTTTAAGGAACTCTTTTGAGCCGACAATCTCAACCTCTGATGTATCAGCTTTTTCAATTCGTGCTACAGAATTGAGTGCCATACCGAAACGTTCTGTGGAACCATTATCAAAAATAAGGATTTCTGATGTCTGTTCTGCTACTTTCCGTGCATGTATATCCTGTTCCCTGATCTGCTCTTTGTCAATATCAGAGAATCGCAGATTAGCCCGTTGTGCAATACCACCCGGATCAAGAATCATTGCCACTTTTCCATCACCGAGTATCGTCGCTCCTGCATAGACCTGTGTAGTCTTGAAATATTCCGGTAACGGTTTTACAACAATTTCCTCATTGTCAAACACAGAATCAACAATCAGACCGAAATGATTAAGCCCCGATTTTACAACAACGATTTTTACTGCATTTGCGATATTGGCACGTCTGTCACCATTACTGTTCCTGCGATCAGGTACGTCATTTCTGGCAGTTTCATTTTCAGGCGTCCCTCTGCGGTCTGACAGACGGGTACGCTTGTCAGACTGTACTTCGTTTGTTTCGGGGTGTACGAAGGTTGGAACAAGATTGAGCAGTGAACTTAATCGAACCAGTGGCAGGAGTTTTCCACGAAGACGCATTACCTCTGCTCCCTGTATCTGTTCAATTCTCTTTGTCACTTCGAAGGCTCTGATCCTGACAAGTTCCTCAACACCGACCTGAGGAATTGCAAAGGTCCGTTTTTCGGATTGAATAATAAGCGATGGAATAATTGCAAGTGTCAATGGTAAGGTAAGAGAAATCTTTGTACCTTTACCCTTTTCTGACTCGATTTCGATAGTACCACCAAGGCGTTCAACATTCGACTTTACAACATCCATTCCCACACCGCGTCCACTGACATCACTGACAGAATCAGCGGTCGAAAACCCGGGAAGCATAATAAGCTGCTGTATCTCTTTTACAGACATTGCAAGAGCTGCCTGTTCAGTGATCAGCCGTTTCTCAATTGCGACATTTTTAATCTTCTCGAAATCCAGTCCCTTGCCATCATCTTCAATTATAACAACAACTTTTCCACCCTCCTGAATGGCATTCAGATAAATGGATCCAACAGGATTTTTACCCGCTTTTTCTCTGATTTCCGGCAATTCAATTCCATGATCAGCGCTGTTTCGTACCAGGTGGGTTAAAGGATCGCTCAGCATTTCAACTATCGATTTGTCAAGTTCAACATCCTGACCGATAATGTGGAGCTCAATAGATTTCTCAAGCTTACGTGACAGATCGCGAATGACCCGTGGAAATTTATTAAAGACAACCGAAACCGGCTGTAAACGCGTCTGCATGATACTTTCCTGCAGCTGACTTGTTACCGAGTCAATCGATTGAAGTGTTGCGTTTGCACCCTGAAGCTCTTTAAGCTGAAATGTCAGTGATTTTATATACCCGTTTTTTAGGTTGTCAACTTCAGTTGTAATAATATGTTCAAGTACTGATGGCTCACGATGAATATTGTCCTTAATGTTTTTCAGCGACGTTTCAATTGTACGCGAAAACTCTCCCCAAAGTCTGTTGATATCAATAGCATTTGTCAATTTTCTGTTATACTGCTGAATGAGCTGGTTACGGCTCAGTACTAATTCACCTGCAAGATTCATGAGACTGTTAAGAACACTGACCTTGACACGCAATGATTCTTCAACCGGTTGCGATGATGCCCCTGCTGCTGCAGACTGTCCCGGATCAGCCGGAGAAACCGCATCAACCGATGATGCCGTTGATTGTGATGGTGCTGAACGTGCTGCAGTTTCATTCAACTGATCCATGTCAATGATTCGCACCTGTGATGGTGTCACATTCAAACCCATAAGAAGAAGATCCGGTTCAAGAACTGTAGCGTAAATAACAGAATAATGCATATCGGTGTCTGAGCTGCCCTGAAGCCCTTTGATACAATCCAGATCCATTGCAAAGTCCAGAATTTTACCAAGACGCTCCCAAATGTCAAACAATGCTGAAATGGTAATGTTTTTATAGTCAAGATCATTTTTCGAACTGAGAAGTATACGGTAAATGGTCTTACCGTTTTTTAATGCATCATTTATCTGCTCTTCAGGAATGGTTGCATGAAATTTTCCAATTTCCGCAAGCGTATCAATCCTGACCGTTGATGTATCCTGCGGTTCCGTGGAACTTTCACCCATGAACGGATCCAGTGCTTTAATCTCATTGTCAATAGGGATTGAGTCTGAATTCTCGAAATCATCGAAGAGTACTTTTAGTTTGTCAATTCCCCTGAAAAGCGCATCAATCAACTCATTTGAAATTGTCAGTTTGCGATCCCTGATAAGTGAAAGCAGGTGTTCCATTGAATGGGAGAGGGTTGTCACACCTTTATAACCAAAAAAACCAAATCCTCCCTTGATACTGTGAATAGCCCTGAAAATCTGATTTATCATTTCTGTCGGAAGCGCATCACCCAGACGTTCAAGTTCGAGCAGAACCGGTTCAATTTCCTGAAGATGTTCTTTTGATTCCTGAATAAGATCACCTATCATGTCTTTTTCCTGCATATCAAGACTCCTTAATAGGTAGTATTTTGTCTAAATTGACAAGAGAAAAAATGCGGCGAAGGTCATCGTTAACAATGATTTCGAATTCCATTTTTTTTATTTTACACTCTTTATAAAGTCCGACACATAATGCAATTCCCGGAGAGTCAATATTATGTGCCGATGATATGTCAAGCAGTACTTTTTTAAAGGTCATGGCGGTAATTGCTTCGGCAAATTCCTCCTCAAGTTTTCGAACCCTGTGACCGCTGAGATCACCGTTTGTTTCCAGTTTACATATATGAGAATCATCCACTCCATTTTCCTTGTTCACTGCATTGGTCTGCGGTTTCATAAAACCTCCGTCTCAAAAATTGTGTACCTATTATGATATCAGATTGGTTAAAGGACTTCAAGGTTCTCATGTCATTAAATTTATTAAGGAATCAGGCTGAACAAAAAAGTGGGCTTAAGATAAATAGTTTTATTATATTGTCTTTTTTGGTGTCTGGCAAGCTAAATGCCGTAGTTTTATTCTCCAAAGAGAATGAAACTTTATAAAAAAACTGCAAATTCCATGCAATTGGTTGAAATAGATACAAAATGCAGATATATTACCAACAGTGTTAGGGGAATGATTAATCTTTTTCAGGTGATAAAGAAGGGGTATTATGATGAAACGTGGAAAGCTGTTTTTTCCGTTGATAACGTCTATGGTTCTCGCCGGGCTATACAGTAATGTATTGAGTGCAGATCAAACCTGTTCAATGAAATTGACTGCATGTCCGGAGGAATATAACGGGCAGGCTATCTATGTTCCCCGAAATGTAACTACTGTTTCATCTGACTTTAAAGTCTGTATGCCAGCCCTTCCCGATGAAGATATTGGCGAATCTTACAAGGCACCATCAATCATGTTTATTATTGATAATTCAACCAGTATGATGGGATCTTCAAATAATCCCAATCCTCGTGATAGTGCCGGAGTGCGATTTAAAGTGGTTTCTGCACTGCTTGATACAATTTATAAGCAGTTTCCAGATGCTGATATCGGGTTAACAGTATTCCGGGATTATCTGTACTTCGATGCACGGGACAATTCCAATTTTGCAGCATTTCCAGATGAATATTATACCCGATATCCTTTCACCCAAACTCCTGGGGCAACTTCCAAAGATGTATATAAAAATCAAGCATATATACCACTTTTACGCCTCGACTCAACCTTACAGGATGGAGTAAAAGCGATTGAACTCTTAAAAGAAATGCTTTTAACCGAAAAAGAACCTGTAACTGGAGGCTTAGCTGGACGCACTTATGAAACTACAGTTATGCAATACAAACCGGGGTTTGCAAATGAGAGTGGTACAAATATTAATGTGGCTTTTGATGCTACTACCTATGCAATGAAGAAAGCGAAAAATGGACCTGATGGCCAGTTTGTGATATTTCTTTCTGATGGCGAATCGAGTAGAAATAACTGGCCGAGAACGGCTAATGACTTTGAAAACGGAGTGGGGATGCCGACTACGTTTACAGTGTTTTTTACTGATCCAAGTGATCCCGACGTGCCGCCAAGTATAGCCACTATGACTACTAATATAAAAAGCAACGCATATTCAAAAAGTAACCCTTTAAGTGAAAACTATTCAATGAATGTTACTTATGATACACTTATGTCTGTGCTGATGAGTCAGGCATTGAAGCCTATCATCGCAAGTCTTAAAAAGGAACCATCATCACTTAAGCTGAATAACAAAACGTATACAAACTATAATGTCACCGACAGTACTTTTACTGTTGATCCTACACCTTTAAAAGACAGTATTACCCATATTGAAATGGAAATTCAATATCAGGTTAAGGTCGCTGATTCAACTAAAGTCCTTCGTGATACCACGGTCAAATCTGTTTTTGATATAATTAGAACTGATGCCAGAGACATGAGTCCGAATGTAGTACTCGATTGTCGTGATACAATTCTTTATAATGTGTCAATTACTGCACCTGACAGGGAGGCCTCGGAAGCCGGGCCGGATAATGGGTCTTTCCAGATCACCAGAACCAATTCCGGACTTGGAGATCTGACTGTTTACTATACAGTACAAGGAACTGCATCTAAAGGCACAGACTATTCATCCGACAAGTTATATGATTCCATAGTATTTGTTCCCGGTGTTGCATCAGAGACTATTTCGATTACTCCGATTCCTGATGCTGTTGAAGAGGGTGATGAAACTGTCGTTATTAAGCTCCTGGCTCAAAAAAGTGGCAGAAATATCAGATATGCGATTAGTGGCCCTGATTCTGCAGCCGTTGTAATAAAAGATTTATACCATGTGTCGATTGCAGCAACTGACAGGGATGCCGCAGAACAAGGTCCGGATAATGGAACTTTTCGGATTATTCGAAACAACCAGGAACTTGGTGATCTTACCGTCTACTATACCTTCCAGGGTACTGCAATAAAAGGTATAGATTATCAAATCGATAAACCATACGATTCCATCAAATTTGCTAAGGGGGTTTCATCAGAGACTATTCTGGTTACACCGGTTACTGATACCGACCAGGAAGGTGATGAAACGGTTGTTCTTAAGCTTCTGACTCAAAAGGACAACAGAGTTATCAAATATAGAATCAACGGTTCTGATTCTGCTGTCGTTGTAATAAAAGATTTGCTAATATTAGAGGATACTATTGATATTGCGGTATTGCTGAACCCTGTCTCCAGAAACGTACCGATCCTGCAACAACTGGATTCGCTGCCTGAAAGTTTCAAGAAGAGTGTAACATATCAACGTTTAACGAATTTGCCAAATTTTGATGGAAGCACCAGCGGAACAATTCTTGCAGTCAAAACAACAGGACATAAGGAGGGACCGGTTACCGGAAAGGCGATATTATATGATGCCCTCGGGAATGTAGTGAAGAAGCTCGAAGTTGGTGAAATCGACAGGAGAAATGGCGACTACGGTGCATTCTGGGATGGAACCAATTTAAACAACCGTAAAGTAGGTGGTGGAGTGTACTTAATGAGAGTTTATATTGATGGCGAAAAAATGAAGTCCATCAAGGTTGGCGTCAAAGAATAGCCGTTTTAAACGCTGGTGGCGTTATACAAACGCCACAATTTAAACCCCGGGTCAACGATACGGGGGGACTTACAGGCAGACTTTTCCAGGTCTGCCTTTTTTATTCTCTCAAAGACCCCGCATCCATTCAGGAGTCAGGGCTATTGTTCCGTTGAGCGCTTTGTCAATTGTTGCAAGTGCTGATGCCTTATCTTTTGGAAATCGTATCCTCAACGGGAGGTAATTTGATGCATGATTCGCATAAAAATATCCGCGCGTCATAGTTGTAAAGGAAAGCATTGTACGTAACTCCTGAAGAATTTCCTCCGGTGACAACACTGAGAATGTACCATCCTGAATCTCTTTCTCAAGGGGAGTATGTTCGACCGGTATATAGCTTAATGCTCCAACATAATTAGGATTAATCACACTAAGCACCTCACCGGTTTTTTGTGCATGAATGTGAGACCGTTCACTGCCTGCAATACCAAGAAGTACAGTAATAAAAAGGTTGATTCCTGCCTCCTGTGCTTTGGCGCACTCCCTGATTATTACATCCGATGTTCCCCATTTGTTAATTTTTGACAAGGTAATATCGTCGCCTGACTCCAGTCCCAGATGAACAATGCGCAGCCCAAGTTCCCGAAGTTCTTTCAATTCATCAACGGTTTTGCGCGAAAGGCTCTTTGCATTCGCATAACTGCCGATCCGCTGCACATTCGGGCAGGTTGTACGAATCATTTTAAAAATATCAAGAATCTGCTTCTGAGGAATAATCAGCGCATCACCATCACAAAGAAACATGTTGCTGTTAGTGGCAAAGTGACATGACGCGTAATCAAGATCAGATTGAATAATCGCACGATCTTTAATGGTAAAGGGCTTATCGCGGTAGACCCCGCAAAAGGTACATTTGTTGTGTGAGCAGCCGGTAGTCACCTGTAATAAAATGCTGTCAGCCTCTGATGGCGGCCTGATCACCATTCCTTCGTAATGCATAGCACCAACTTTCGCTTAACTGTTACTTCCCTACAAATACACACGTCCTCACCGTTTATCAGAAACCGATTACTGTATTAATTTTGTGTATGAATGGTCGGTAAACTATCCTGGATATCCTGACAAAAAAAATAAGCGTCAGGTTTTTCAACCTGACGCCTTCCGCTTCACCCAAATTGTCTGCAAGAGGACCTTGCATGAGGATTATTATGTAGGTTCTTTTAATATAGATAACAACAGGTACTATCACAAGTATTAATTTAAGAAAAGTTGTTTTTTTTTTACAAATATCAGATGCCGGGTTCTAAGTATAACGTGTTTTAAATCAATGCTCTATCATAAAACTCCATACATGAAACAAACATTTGAATTTAAATGATATACAATAGTTCAACAGCAACAGTTACCCAGTCAGGAAGTATAACTTGTAACGTATAATGCAAACTGAAAAATGAATGAAAACCGGATTCGTTATGGCACTTCAGTGTAATTTCAATGCTTCAATCTGGGGTACTGCATCCAAATTATACCAAACATGAACGGTATGCCGATGCAACACTTTACAATGTAGACAAGTGCGCCTGTAACTATATGATATGCTGATATCCGTACGGGCGAATCATCATTCGCTCTCCTTTTTCATTAATACATGTAAATGAATCTATCTGCTGCTGCAATCTATATCATTATCGATAAGGACTGATCGTGATCTATAGTACCAGGTTAGAGCCAGTCCCTGTAGATCTCATTCTGGTAACTGGAGTATTGGAAATTATTCCTTTTCAATCAATTGTCATGATGATAATATGGTAAAAAAGAGATTTGCTGCCATCAATATCGTAGTATCATGTATACAATTAAACGTCTGCTTATCCGAATTCTGTTTCCGTATTATTATTCCAATATTTTATAAAACCATATAATCATCTTTATTATAAGGTAATTATGTAAAAAAATGTTTATATTAATATTGCAATGCGTACCATGGAAATGGGCAGCACGATATAAACGGCGCATGTATTATTATATGTATAATTAAGAGGTGAGTACTAATACATATCTCTCCCGGGTAAATCACTGGAACTAAATTTCGTGCAATCGGGATTTTTATCGTAAGTCTGTTTCCCTGATATACTTCATGTAAACGATCTAAAACAATTTAGATTCATGCATTATATTGATTAAATACCATATTTTACAGGAATACTATTTGTTTATAGAACTATAAGGTCTATCGTTTGTTAAATTATCTTATCAGGAGGGGATATGAGTTTTAACCGCATTCTGTCAATGTCTCGTTTTTTGTTGCTTCTACCGGCAATTCTTGCCATAACCACAACATCTCAGGCTAAGTGGTTGACTATCCATAATGATTTTTTTCAGTATGATGAAAAGGGCAATAAAGTTGAAACCCGAAGCGGATGTCTTACCAAATTCGGAGATACCTACTATTGGTATGGTTGTGATGCAAGAATGACTAATCAAACCTGTTATTCATCAAAGGATCTTCTTCACTGGAAAAATGAAGGCAACATGCTTACTGCCACAAGAGGAACCAACCGTATGGACGTATTATACAACGAAAAAACAAAGAAATATGTCATGGTCCTGAAATGGGAGACTGAGGGCACCGACGATTGGTGTAATCTGGGGTTTGCAACCAGCGACAAGCCTACAGGACCGTTCACAAAACTGTCTGATGGTCTGGTCTTTGGTGAGAATACCGGTGACATGTCGGTGTTTCAGGACGACGACGGCAAAGCTTATTATTGTTTTGAACAATGGGTAGGCCAAAATAATATGAACCAGCAACTTGCACTTCTGAATGAAAGCTATACTGGTATTGAGAAAGGCATACAGAAATGGAGTAATTCCGACCGGGAAGCCAACATGATCATGAAAAATCATGGAATCTATTATTACATGACATCCAAAATGGAAGGTATTGATCCGAGTGAAACCAAGTACTGGACAGCTACTAATATTAATGGACCATGGACCACAAATCTGGTCTCAATGATATGCCCGGGAGATTCATATAATAAATCCTGGGATACGCAGGTTGATTTTGTATATCCGTTTAAAGGTACGGAAGATACGATGCAGATGTATTGCGGTGACCGCTGGAAACGACCGCACCCGGAAAGAAACGGAGATTATGTCTGGTTACCGGTAACATTCAGTCCGAAAGATTCCGTAATTGTCAAATATTATCAGGACTGGGAAGTTGATCCTGATCGTGGAATATGGCGTGAAATCGATAGTAAACGCAATCTTGCATTAAATAAAACTGCAACAGCGTCAAGTAATTCCAATACTGCAGGTAACGTAACAAGCCCGTTTACCTATCAGAATTACGCAAATACAAAATGGGTAAGTGCATCAAGCGATCCTCAATGGATATCAATTGATCTTGGTGAAGCACAACAGGTAAACCGTGTGATCTGTAAATGGAGTGAAGGGTATGCAAAATCGTTTAAAATTCAGCTCTCAACTGACAATACTGAATGGAAAGATGTTTACTCTACGTCCGTCGGGGCTCCCATTTCTGTGACCGATGAGACGTTTGCATCAACAGATGCGCGTTACGTAAGAATCTATTGTACAACGCGGGGCGAATCCTCTAAAGGCAACGAAATATTCGATGTTATGGTGCTTAACGATTCGTTGACAACTGATGTAAAACAGACTAATAGCAAATTACCAGGGGTTTCCAGTCAGTTGATGACCTGCAAAAAAGATGTGTTGCAGTATACAGTCACCTCAGCTGCACATGTAAAACTCGATATTATCGATGGTCTCGGACGACAGAAGGATGTTATTGTTGATGAATTCATGAGTGCGGGAAGTTACAACGCGTCTCTCCCCGGCACACTCGCAAGCGGCAGATATATTATACGTTTGACTGAAGGAAAAAAGAAAACAGCAACATTGCAGGTGGTACGGTAATTGTTGTAGTGTAATTGCTGCATTTAACAATGTGGTAATTGGTAATTTCGATTGTTTCATAATTAATGGGTAGGGACAGGCCGTGGCCTGTCCCTACCCGTTTTTTATTGATAGAATTGTATCAACGTGAAATTAAAATTACGTAATTATTCTTTTGCGGATTTCATTGATTCAACAATTCGGGGATCACTGAATATCCGTGTATACCATTTATCATGATGCCGTGACATCTATTACCTTTCTGTGCTTACTAATCCGGTTTTTCCTTAGCAATGCGAGCTTGCGCATGAAATTATTAGTAAATAATGATGCTGTTTCTGTATCGTTTTTTTGTTTAAAGTAAAATTGTCCGGCCGAATAGATCTCTCCGATTGCGTCGAAGAGGTACAACCGTGCCCGGTTGGTGGTGTTTCTTTTTTGTATATAGCGTTCAGATTGTCCATTAATGTCCGTGGCATATTGTAAAATACTGTCCCGAAGTGATTGGGCATTTGAAAACAACTGTATATCAAATCCAGCATTGTCAAGTATTGTGTTGTAGCGTTTTCCAAGCAGTACAAGTGACATAAGATTACGGGACAGGTCCGATGCAAACCGGGATTTTCTCATTTTACGGAGTGATTGCAGGATATCCGGATAATCCCCGAAAATAAATTGATAAAGGGTAATGATCTTTTTTCGCAATTTTGCACCTTCTGCACAAAGCTTTTTTAGCGTGTCGTTATCGGATGTCTGCTCTGTGCGGGCTGTATCAAGAACGCCAACACAATAGGCGAATGCCCCCGCACGAAGATGCATTGAGTCAAGAAGTGTTACAGGTACCCGTGCGTCGAGCAGTTCGTTACGGTATTTTGCAACAAGTTCTGCTGCGCGCCATCCTTCAGCCATTGCATCCGCAAGGGGTATACGATTTTGCAGCCGTGATGAATAGGGGACTGACAAAATGTCTTTTTCCAGTAGTGTAAAACACTTATACATGTCAATTGATGTGTATTGATGTACCATGATAGACTTGATATCTGAAAAAAATTAAATGTTGCAATAGCTTTTTTGTAAACAGATGATTCGAAAGATTCTCCCCGTTTCTTATCACTTTACGGACGAAAGGGGGCGGGGAGAGACCTATAGATTATGATGCAGCTGGTGTTACTGGTTCAGCTGCTTCTGTTGTCTTTGTTTTACTCTTTTTCTGGAGAAAATCGATATAGAACAGTTCTTCAATCTCCGGTTGATCGAAGAATGCATATCGCCCTGCGAGATAGATTTCACTCATCGCCTCATAGGCATAGGTCCAGGCCTGCATGCAAAGATGTTTTGATTCATCAATTACCTTCGGGTCAATGTCGATAATTGCGCTGAGCACACTGATCTGTGTGTAGATCGATTTTGCCCTTTCTGCAAGCGTGAAATCGAACTTTGCTTCGGTGAGCCGATCTTTATTATTAGTTACAATCTGCCAAAGACTATTCAGATCACGGTAAAGATCAAAATCACTGCGGCCGCTGCGCAATAATTCGAGCGCCTTGAGCAGCTCCGGACTATTGCGGAAAATATATTCAAGCTGAGCACGCAGTTTTTGACGAAGTGCGATACCTTCTTTACGCAATCCGCTGTACTGATCGTTATTCGATACGTCCTTTGACACATACGAATCCATTAATCCGACAGTATATGCAAGTGCTCCGGCCCGAATCTCCATAGATGACAGGTAGACCGGGTTACAATCGGTATTTGACAACTGTGTAACATATCGTGCGGCAAGTGCAGCCACACGCTTACTCTCCTGCATCGCCTCATCAAGCGGCATATTCAGGACGGCGAAGTTACTTTTGGGAATTGCTGTAATGGCATCTTTGCACTCATTAAAGCAGACAATGGGATCTTTTGGTTCGGCCATAGCGGAGACATCCTTTCTGTAAATAAATACAAAAGTTTGTTTGTTTTGGTGTTAAAGGAAAATACCAACATATATATGCATTAAAATTATAATGCACATAACAATTGACATAGTGATCTAATGAATATCATGCAGTAATTACAGGCAGAAAACGTGCAATGCAGAGCGCACACACCGGTACTTACAGCACAATTGACAACGCGCGCGAACTTTTTAGAATCTATTTAACAACTACTCGGGTAACCATGAACAATGTAAGCGAATATCTGTGAAGCATCATTGTTACTATGTCAATAATATACTGTCAAATTAATTTTTTGCGCAAGAAAAAAATTAAAAAGTGGATATTTTTTTTCAAGTGATACCTGTTTCGTAAATGCAAAGGGTCAGTGTGACACCGTGGGAAGCCTGAATGCACGGGGAAATCCAGCATATCTGGCATAATAATGGTTCATTAGTATTCAAAGGTGCTTGCGAAAGGAGAAAATGCGGATGAAAAAATGGAAAAAGTCATTTTGCTATCCGCACAATTCATTTTTCGATCCGCATATTTCATTTTCGCATCCGCTAAAAGCATTTTTCGATCCGCATTTTCCATTTTCGCATCCGCATAAAGCATTTTCATATCCGCTGGGGTGGGGGAATGGGGCATAGTTGTGCTGTTTTGAGGCGTAGTCGTGGATTATTGAAGCATTGTTCTGCTACTATAGCCATCTGTTGACTGGTCAATAGATGTTATGCTTTCAGGAAAGTCTATTAACAAAAAATCTCCTTAATTATATACTTTCGATTATATTTCGCAGGGGTATACCAGGTTGAGAATGAAAAGGATAGAGTATGAATGTAAAAACAGTTTCCATCATGGAACTTTGTAACGAGTACATAACTTATTTAAATGGGAAGAAAAAAGAACTTGAGTATATAAGTACATTGAAAAATGATTTTAAAGATTGGCTTAAATTTGAGTTTTGTATCATGTGCGCTAAAAAAACTGAATGGAACTGGAATGCTAATAAGCACTTTGGAGTTGAGTATTGTGCGCACCTGGAAAGTGATCAGAATAGATTAACCAAAGAAATTGATATCTGGACATATGGCGGTACCGAAGATGGGAATGATTCCCGGCATTACATTGAACTGAATATTGCTTTTAATACCATTGACAAAAGAAAACAAATAGACTCATGGATTAATGATTTTGAGGCCCTTAACAAACTTGAGATCCGCGAAAATGCAAATGGAATTGCTTCAATAATTTTTGGTGTAGACTTTACAAACGATGAGTGGCAGGACATAATCGGAAATACTATTCAGGAATATCATTCTGATTGTCAACAGGTCATTAAAACCTTCCCTCTTCCGTATGCAATACTATTTCCGATAGACGAGTAATATGCAGCCACTTAAGGAAACGGAAACACACAGAAATAGTAAGGAATTACTAATGAGAGGGAAAACCAGACATTCAGGAAGTTTGACAGCCGGTGTTGATTTATTTTAGGTTTGGAATAGAAAAGCAGGTCAGGTCTTGAATTACAGTAGTGGCTTGTGTATATTGTTTTATATAAATGCGTTTTGACTGATAACGTACATTATGTAAACATACGACACTTCAGGGTAAAATCTGATGTCCGTAACCTAATGTGAATTATAGTAGTGTTTACAGAGAGGTAGAATTATTAAAATAGTGTCAAGTAAAATGGTGGGTACTAAAATATGGCAAATTTCTGGGCAAGTGTTTTTCGGTTTATTAGTTTGCGTCTATTTCCATTTCTTAACTCCGTCAATTACTAGTGTGTCAACGTAGTTATAAATAATTCCTACACTATACCTTGCTCTCGTAAGAGCTACATAAAATTTGGAACGGCTTGTTGGAGCTAATTCAGAATTGTTGTCTGCAAGCCATTTCAAAATAGGAATTGTTGGATAAATTAAAACCCTGTCAAAAGAAAGTCCTTTTGATTCTCCAAAGTTCCTCACTATGTAATTTGGATTAACTTCCGTTTTTATATTCTCACGCAACTGAATTGGCGAAAAGGATTTCAAGTATTCAATCACATCAACAGGTCGGATTAGAAAAACACCATCATGTGTTGTTGTACCAGCATTGCCTGATGTCGTCGGAGGTAAGTCAGTAAAAAGTTTATTGGAGAGATTACAAATAGCATTGTTGCAACGGTAGTTTGTAGTAAGGGAGGTTTTATCTGTTTCAATCTCCAAAGAATTTTCTTCAAAAAAATTAATGATAGCAGCTTTCTTAAACTTTTTGTGCTTTGCTGAACTGGTGGTTGAGTATGTACCTTGTCTTGGATCACCAACCAAAAGCGTATTTGAGTTTGATTTGAAAATCAGTTTTAGTAATTCTAAATCGTAACCTGCTAAGTCCTGAACTTCGTCAATAAAAATGTGTGAATAAATGTTGCACAATCTTTCAATGACTGCTCCGCCTGACTTTTCATTGCACCTAAAAACAAACTTGGAAATTTTATCCGAATAAATTTTGATTTCTTTGGAAAAGTAGTGTCGTTCAAATTCTTTTTCTTCACTAAAATAAATAGGATGATTGAATTTAGTATAACCCTTTAAACCCGACTGACTATTCACTAAAATCAGACCTGTAATTTGCTTCTCGAATATTCCCCCTTGATATGGTCTTACTCCGTGCTGCAATAAAAATGAAAACCATGTCTGAACGATAACATTTGGCGGGATACACTGATTGACTTCAATTATTTTCTTCCTAATCTCTGCTTCATTCGCTTGTGTGTAGGTGGTAATCAAAACTCTTCCATTCTTTATCTTCAAAGCTTCATTTACAAGAAAAGTTGTTTTACCTGCACCAGCAGCAGCGACTATGAGTTTGTTCTGATTCATTAAGCAATCGCGTCCAAAATGTATTGAGGGAATTTTACATCTTCTATGGTCTCAAATATTTTCAACGCACATTCAGTTTTGTTTGCCTTCATGAATTTATGCAATTCGTCTTCATTTGAATAAGCCGTTCCTAAAATGTTATTCATTTTTGTCAAGCCATTTTCTTTTAGAATTTTTGGTTCAAGAGTGTTGTAATTGAAGGGATTGTTCTTTGCTCCAATTACAAGTGACCCAGAATCTACTATTGCATCAAAGCAAATTGAAATGTTGGCTTTTGCATTTTCACCAAGATAATTAGCATACTTCATTTGGACTGCGGCAACATTACCATCATTGTCAGTTACGACAGAAACAGATTTGTTAAGTTTAGCAGCAACTTCCAAGAATCTTAGAAATGCAGTTCCAACAGAAATTACATCTATGCCATTTTCAATTGGGAGTTTGCCTCCATTGGCTTTCATGTATGCTTTTTGAATTACCAGCTCATCCGAATCACCCTCAACTAAAATAGCTTTTTTACAAAGTATCAATCGCAATGTGTCATATCCTGAAAGATGAGTAAAAAAGGTTTTGGTTTCAGGTTTCAAATCTTGCAACTTTAATGTTTTGTTATCATGCAACAAAATTAAATTGTCAAGTCCAAGTTTGTTGGCAACAAAACTGCTGTGTGTAGAAATCAGAATTTGTTTATCACCTAAATTTTCTTTGATGCTTTGAATAAGTTGATTCAACTTTGTATGGGACAGATGATTTTCAGGTTCTTCGAGCAGAATCGTATTGGCTTCTTTTGATTTCTTGTGACCTAACGCCAGTTTTGTTTTTACTATACACTGTTCACCTTTTCCAATGTTGTGAAAAGGAATGTCATCCAAATATGTCATCAAACTTGTTTCCCAAGCATTCTTTGAAGAGAGGTCGATGGAAAGCTTTACTTCTTTCTCTGAAATTTTTGCAGCGGTTTTTATTTTATCGTTTATTGTTTGAATCGCCTGTTCACCCATGAAAACTTCCTGCATTTTTCTGTATGCTTGAGTGATATCAACAATTTCTTTGTGTTCTAAATTTTCACGGATAATTCTTGAAATGTAAATGTCGGAACCATTTTGAAAACGACTACTTGAAGAATCAATGAGTGCAGATTTCAAAGGGATACTCTTAGAGGTTATCCCTTGTCTTGCAAATGATGTCCAAACAATATCATAATATTCAATAGGAACTGTTTTAATGTTCCCAGCTTTTACGAGTTCTTCATATTCTGCTTGGTATTTATCATCAAACTCAATCTTAAAAGAAATACCACAATCTTTTTTCTTTTCACTATTTCCATCACCTTCAAATAATGCGATGTCTTCTCCCTTAAAACAAAGTTCAATCAAGATGTGTGGAAGCGTTGCTGGCTTTCCTTCATTCAAATTTTTTACATAAGTATTGACAGAATCAATATTGAAAAGGTATTGAGTCAATTCATTTTTCAGATATCTTCCGTTTAGCATTCCTGTCAATGCTAAATGGATTGCTTCTAAGATCGTTGATTTGCCTGCTTCGTTATTTCCGACAAGAAGATTCAAACCATTGTTCGGTTCAAAGGTAAATTTACCATTATAGCATTTATAGTTTTCTATGATAACTTTTGTGATTTTCATATTCTACTTCCAGTTATTAAGTCGTCCAGATTTACAATTTAAGAAAGGTTCCGATGATCTCTGATAAAATAGGGGACTTCTTAATATACTTTTTTTGATCCATTCATTTTTTTGCGGTGACGTTTTTAAAAATATGGAAACTTTTTCTTTATACTAAACGATCCAGCTTGAAAAACCAATATATAATTACCTTTTGAGAGTGTTGGTAAATTTATCGATATATTATAAACACCTGCATTTTGATGTTTTGAGTTGTTGTAAACTATTTTACCTTGTAAATTGTAGATTTTAATATTGATATGTGATTGGATTGGCAAAGTGTAATAAAGCCACTTTGAATTAGAATTAAAATTTGTTAAATTTAAAGAATATGAACTTGGCAAAATTGCAGTGGAAGGGATATCTACTGAAAAATTGCTAATTTGTGAAAATGAACCCCATCCAGAGCTGTTATGAGCTTTTACTCGCCAATAATACGATAGTTTGTTGGTTAGCGCTTTACACAATTTGAATGTATCAACGATAGAAGAATCAGAGAATAACATGCTCGTCATTAATGAGTCTGTATAGATTTCAAGTGCATATTTGTCAACATTTAACACTTCTTTTTTCCAAACAAAACATACACTATCAACAGTAAAAACAGTTTTATTGCTTGGGGAATTGAGTGTAACTTGATTTGGCAGAGGTAAAACTGTTTTAAAACTCCATCCATCTGACCATGCACTAGTACCACCAGCGTTTTTAGAATTAACGCGCCAATAATAAACGGTATTTTGTAATAGGGATTGCACAGATTTCGATGGAAGTACTAAGGTGGAATCATCAATAACACATATCGAAAAATCCGAGGTCGTTGCAATCTGTAAACGGTAAGTTGTTGCTCCGGTTACAGCATTCCAAATGAGATCCAAATTGACTGGTTGCGCTGCTGAATTATTGATCGGTGTAACCAACTGTGGTACGTCTGCAATTGGTGGTACGGTTCTAAAACTCCATCCATCTGACCATACACTAGTACCACCAGCGTTTTTAGAATTAACGCGCCAATAATAAACGGTATTTTG
>CAYMGX010000048.1:27676-29705 GCA_964390065.1 uncultured Fibrobacter sp.
TAATAGGGATTGCATAGATTTCGATGGTAGTGTCAATGTGGAATCGTCAACCAACAATGTTGAGAAATCCGAGGTCGTTGCAATTTGTAAACGGTAAGTTGTTGCTCCGGTTACTGCATTCCATGCTAAATTTAAATTAACTGGTTGATCTACCGAATTGTTGATTGGTGTAACTAACAGTGGTACGTCTGCAATAGGTGGTACAGTCCTATAGCTCCATACTTCTGACCATGTGCTGGTACCACCGGCATTAATCGCTGCGACACGCCAATAGTAAGTACTTCCTTTCGTTAATGAATTAATAACTTTCGATGTTGTTGTTAATGTAGACTCATCAATTAATATACTCGTAAATGAAGAACTTGCAGCTAATTGGAGACGATATGATGTAGCGTTATTTACAGTACTCCAGTTAAACAAAACATTAGTAGATTGGGCTTGTATACCATCAGCAGGGGAAACTAGCAATGGGGCAGAGGGAATAGTTGGAATTGTTGTAAAGCTGTTTATTACTGACCAAACGCTTTTTCCGCCGCCATTGTAAGCTGCAACACGCCAATAATAGGTGGTATTTGTATTAAGACTACTTGCGGTAAAATAATTTGAAATTACAGATGAATTGCTTACGACTGTAGTACTAAATGAAATATCAGTAGATAGTTGAAAATGATAACTTGTTGCTCCACCAGGGTTATTCCATGCAAATGTGATAGATAATGGTGCATTTATGTTATTATCAACAGGACTTGTCAGAACGGGGGCGGTTGTTGGAAGTGCTGTTTTCGTAATAGTTGACTGATTGTTGTACTCAGATGTTTCTATAACTCCATTATCATAATCTGCGTAAATATTAATCACATTTGATTGGCTTGCTGTTTTGTATGTAAAATAAAATGTAAAATAATATCCACTTAACAAATTTGTAGAAGTTGTTTGAGCACTAATAATTGTACCATTGCAGCTAACTGCTGTTCTGAATGTTGGAGATGACTGTCCACCTAAATTTGCCACAATATAACGTCCATATAAGGTATCATGGCTTACGATTACATCTAAGGAATCGGTTGCTAGGTCGGGCAATGAAGGAACACTAACAGTCGATGAGGATAAGCTTTGACTTGATGCACCACATTCATTGTATGCACTGATCTTGTAAGTGTAAGAATGGCCAGGTAAAATCGTGTTATCCACCCACGATGAAGTGATTGAATTTGTAATAGTAGTGATAAGTGTATATGTTGAAAAATCTGTAGATCTATAAATATACATACCATCTTCACTATTAAAATATGACCAGCTTAAATTTACGCTGTTACCTGACAATGAAGCAGTTGGTGATAATGGGGTTGATAACGTATATGGAACTGTTGTATTTGCGGAAAGTATTGACATGTACGTCTCAGAGTAATCAACAGCTTCTACCCAATAATAATATGTTTGCCCTGCTTGTGCTGTTACATCTACACCTGTTTTTTTTGTAAAACTGGTGGATCCAATAAAGGTTTTTGTTCCAGATAATAAAGTTGAGCGGTAAACATTAAACCCTTCAGTTGCAGTACCTGACCACGATATTGTTACTGCGGTAGGACATGAAGATTCTATCGTTACCCCTGTAACAAAAGCCGAATACACATTTAGTGCAAAACACAATAATGTAAGACTTAAAAATTGAAATTTTAACATTTTTAATCGCCCCAGGTATATACCCTAATTTGTAGTAGAAGTGTGCTCACGAAAGGGGAATAAATACACGTTGTTCTTAACGTATGATTTTTACTGTTTTGTGAACGCACCTCATCTAATATAAGATTTTTTAATACAATTGACACATAAAAACATGGATAATTTTGGGGTCACCGCAGAAAGCGGAAGGGATGCTTTTGAATGGTCAAAGGATCAGAACGTATGGTAAGGTTTTAAAAAGGGCTTAATTTGCTTAAAAATACTCTCTTGAAACAGAAAAAATAAGGAAAATTCTAGTACCATGTATCAGTTAAAGATTCGGATATAATCTTTTGAGCTTAACTCT
>CAYMGX010000049.1:0-28871 GCA_964390065.1 uncultured Fibrobacter sp.
TAACAAAATGCAAATCTCGTGCTGATGTTATTACAACATTGGAGTTTATTAAAGCAGAGATTATTGCGGGGAGATTTCCATAATGAAACAATCATCTTTCTTCTACAAATTGGAAACAGATGCAGAGGGTAAACAATTTGTTATTCCAAAAGTTAACGATCAGAGCACTTTCTTTCAAATGTTTGATGGAAGACCATTTTCTAATGAATGGAAACCTATTGAGTTGAAGGTGATATCAATGGGTGATTCTGGTGAAACTTTGTCAATAACAGATAATTATTATCTGGCTGCACATCTATTTGTTATCAATAATTTGACGATTGAAGTTTTAAGTGATTTTATAAAAGAGAGTGGTGAACTACTTTCTGTGAAATGTTCAGGTAAAAATGTAAAATTGTTCAATTGTACAAACCTGGTTGATGGTGTAGATGAAAGCTTATCTGATATAGTTCGATTTGGTGATGGACGAATATTAACATTCAGACGGTTAGTTCTAAATATGACAAAGTGCACTGGTAACAATATATTCAGACTATTAAAGGATCCTCTTGGTGGTGTTTATGTGAGTGATGTTTTTTTAGAAAGAGTAAATGTTGCTGAATTGAAAGGATTTACTTTTAAAAAGATTGAATAGTGTAGTCGTACAGTCACCCAACCGGCCAAGCACGTCCACTTCGTAAATCCCGATCAGGGCATCGGGACTTCGTACATTGGGGCGGTTGTGTGCAATACGCAATTGACATAAAAATATCAACCCCGGCCCTTCAAAGGGAGCAAAACGGCAAGCATCGCGCCATCCGCTGGCAGTACGCGGATCTGCCCCGTATGTCACGCTGCAAGGCTTTTCGGCAATTGGACAATCAATTTAATTACCAAATAAAAATTGTATAGAAGGCTATTGAAATTTTACTGGAAATAGCATATATTACCCTACATGTTCATGTAACATGGTTAAATGTAGGGTAATGTATGAGTATAATATTCCACATCATGAAAGAAGAATACGAACGGCTGCTTGAGGCAGAGCGTGTGTATCGTGCTGGAATAGAAAAAGAGGTTTCCGGATCACCCCGGATAAAATCTATTGGAAACAGGCGCTATGTTTACCTTGAACGGCGTGAAGGTAAAAAGGTAGTGTATCAGTACATCGCCCCGGAAGGAACTGCAAAAGCGAACGCTGTTCTGGAATCAGTTAAACGCCGCAGAAAGTTTGAAGAATCACTCAAACGAATATTGCCTGACTTGCGGGATGTTAAGAAAGTATTACATGGAAAAGTTTGAACTTCTTTACAAAGTACTATTGTCATTGCACCATGCATCAGTCTTAAATGATTGTGTTCTGATCGGAAGCTGGTGTCAGGATTTTTACCGTCACATGTATGGTAATCCTTTTCAGATACCTGCAGCAACAACAACGGATGCAGATCTTCTTCTGCCAAAAAAGCTTAAATTCAAACCACCAGTTGACATAGCAGGTATCATGGAAGAAACCGGATTTACAATAGAGCATGAGCGTACCGATGGTCTGATGCGGTTTATTCACGAGGATTTCAAGGTAGAGTTTATTACAGAGGCTGGCGCAAAAGGAGATGAAGCTGTACACCGGTTTAAAAATCTCAGCATTACTGCGCAGGAACTTCACTTTATGACAATACCGATTGACTATAATATTCAGGTTCCATTCAGGGATATTGTAGTCAGGATACCTGAACCACAGGCTTTTGCACTTCACAAATTGATAGTAAGCCAGCGCAGAACAAATCCGGATAAAAAACTTAAAGACATAGCAGCAGCTCGTGGGTTACTTGAGTTTTTCGAAGGTGACGAATCTCACTTACGTCGTTTGCACGAAATCTTCAGCGAATTTCCTAAAGGGTGGAAATCAAAAGTAAACGAAGCGTTGAAAGCAGCTGGTATGGAATTGCCCCCAGCAAAGAGTGCGTAAGTATTCGTGCTGGCCAGGAAATCAATAGCAAGTCTATTTTAAGATCTACAGGAATTAAAAGAAATAAAAATATTCGGATAAACTGCTTAAATATAGCTTAAAATGGCATATTATACCCTACAAATATATGCATTAAGCAATATGTAGGGTATAATGGCATTCAATTGCCACATACCATACGAAAACGAAATTATGGTAGTTTATGATAGTTATTACACCATCTGTTTTGGTATGTCGCTGTAATAATATATGCTTAAAAACGTTTTTCAATGTGCTATATTCAGGAATTACAAGAACATAAGTCATTGACAACGACACAAGTTTATACACATTTTGATAAAAAGACATTACAATCTGTAATAAACAGGTTGCATCCCAGGGCGTTGGATGCCCCAAAAAGTCCTGAAAATCCAGGCACTGTTCTTTGAAAAATGCTGTACAAAGAAAAACTCGCTATTGACCCTAAGATGGTCAAGGATCAATTCGCGCACTTACAGACACAGCAGGCACCATCACCGACACCTACTTTTACACCGCCTTCGGTGAGGAACTTGCTAAAACAGGAACCACTGAGAATGAGTTCCGGTATGTCGGTGAGCAGTGGGATCCTAATGCAGGGTTTTACTATCTAAGAGCAAGGTGGTATGATCAGTCAACTGGACGTTTTGCGAGTGTTGATCCGTATGCGGGTGATCCGCAGGCTCCGGTGAGTTTGCATCGGTATTTGTATGCTAATGCGAGTCCGGTGAGTTTTAGAGATCCATCTGGTAAAATAACATTAGGACAAGTATTAGTAACTATTGATATTGCAATGACAATATCTTCGATTTATTCAGGTGTAAATCATTTATATGAAGGAAAATATAAAGAAGCTGCAATAGATTTTTCATCAGTTGCATTTTGGGGTATTGCTGGTGCAAGAAAAACTTTCAAATTTGGTAAGTGGTGGTACAACGGGCATCGTGTACGTTCGATTTATAATAGTGCAATTCTTGAAATTGACGAAACTGTTACTATAATGCAAAATGCAGGTAAGACAATCGAAGAAATTGCTGATGCTGTAGTAAAAATTAGGAATAATTCCAAAGTTGCGACTAGAGCGCTAATGTATGCTGTTGATGTTGCTAAATTAGAAGCAAGAAATTTGGAGAAATATGGTAATACTGTTGGGCCTACACTGGAACAGTTATTAAAAAAATATGGTAGTTATGAGGAAATAATTGACGCATCAACGAGAACTAGTTTTTGGTACAATTTATTATTCTTATCTTTCTAAAGGATTATATGTCAATGATATATTTGCAAGATTGGGATAAATTTGATAATCTTTTTTGCATAGCAGAGAGTGATAAAAGCAGGGTAGAAATAGAGCATAGCATTACTCTTAAGAAGCAAAAAATTAATGGGTATGGAGTGAAATATTTTGATGATTTTTTTGGTGTATTTGTAGTAAATAAGGGAATTAATCTAATGATAAATGATGCAATAATGGACTTTAATGCAACAAAGTTAAAGTTTTCTTATCAGCGACTATTTTTTTTAGAAATTGTCAAGATACAATTTGAAGGGAATTGTGTTTTTAAAAAAGTGTATAATGTGTTGAAAAAAAGTAGTAATTCTTATCGGAATATTTCGGTTGGTAGAATAGATGAAGAGTCTGATTTTTTTTTACAATGGTGCTCGAATGTTTTGAAGAGTAATAAACAAATAGATAATTTAATTACTGTTTGGAGCAATTGGTGTAGTGATGATGGTTTTAAAAAAACTGGTGTTGTTTCAAAAATGTTAAGATTGACAAAAAAACAATTACGCTGCTGATTCCAAGCAGTGTAATTATTCATAGCCCGCTCCAAAGCCGCTCAGGCATACATTGTAGTCGAACAGCCACCCAACCGGCCAAGTACGTGCACTTCGTAAATCCCGATCAGGGCATCGGGACTTCGTACGTTGGGGCGGTTGTCCGCGCGGGTGATTGTCTGAACTGTGATTTGCATGATAAATGTGATAGGCATGATGGGTAAACAGTGACGAGTGACACGTGAGAAATGTAACAAGTAGAAGAACATCAATTCCAAATCATGCCACTCATCCTCATCACATAAATCAAAGTTCAGACAAATATTACAGTATTTGATATGCTGACAGTAATTTTATCACCGACAGTTGATGGCACAATTTCGAGTGGCTTTGATTTATTTACTTTTCGAGTGCCTTTATTGTCATGGCTGCACCACATTTCGAAATCTTTTATTAGTGGAATTTCCGGTTTTTTCTCGATCGGAGGGCGATCTGCCTTTAACTCAATCGGCTCAAACACAATCGGGCCGGTATAGGGCGTTTCGTCAATCGGATCGTTCGGGTTGACAAAGGTAATTTCAACACGGCGGTCTTTCTTTGAGCGGCGCCCCTCACGCGCAAATGCATCCTGCGCGAACTCCTCACCGCATCCCACTACACCGCTTCCACTTTTACCATAGGTGATAACCGGTTTGGTATCACCAATTTCTGATTTGACAATAAGATCAATCTGCTCGGTAATGACATCAAAAAATGCCCCCCATGTCTGAGGTCCCACAACGCCATCGACGTCAATCGATTTACCATAATATGTTGAGTAGTCTGCCTGAAAGTTGCTTACAGCAGTCTGAGTGGAAGGACCATCCTCGTTATCAATCGCACCCGGATCACATGACCATCCGTATAGTTTTGTCAACGCAGATAGAATCGTCTGGTAATCCTCTACCTTGAAACGGTTGCTGCAGATATTCACATAGGTATCTCTGTCATTGTCAAGAAGCGCCTTAGTCGCCTTGGACCGCTCTTCCGATAGCGTTTTATTAAACTCCGTTTCACCGGATGAATCGGTGTGTCCATAGATCACCAGTTCCATATCCTGATTGTCATTTGCGAATAATCGCGCTGACACAATACCAAAAATCAACGTGTCCTTGTCATCAATACACGGTACTGAACTATTGTGATTAAATAATACATCGGGAATCTCAAGGTACTTGACAATTGTGTTTTTTTGTGATTTTCCTACAAGTTGCAAAACAATTCTGTCTCTTGATGACTCTATTACCTCATATTTTTTCGCTGCCATTATGATAATTCTCAGATACTTTCATGTCGGTTAGTTCTAAATGTTAAATTTGGGTACTGACTTAAGCGACTCTGCCACTTTGTCAGCAGCATTCGTCGCAGTTTCTGTTTTTTCTTTTACCACAGATGCGGTTTTTTGCGTATCCGCCCGTGATGAATTAATTGTGTCAAGCTTGTCGTTGAGACTCCCGACTACCTGAGATTTTGCCTCATTAGCCTGCGTTTTAACTTCATTGACCTGCTTTGCAGCACTCTGTTGTATGTCATTAATCTGATTCATCTGGTCTTTTACAGCAGTTTCACCCTGTAATTTGATATCGTTAACCTGAGCTTTAGCCTCATTGACTTGATTAACCGCACTCTGCTTAATCTGATTGGCCTTATCCACTGTGTCGTTTACTGTTGATTTTACCTGCGCGACTCTGGCATTGACTGCATTTTTAGTCTGGGATATTTTATTCTTTGTGTCACTGATTTTACTGAAAAGACCACCACTCTTTTTACTCTCTTCAAGGCCGTCAGCAGCACCGGCCCATTTTCCATATGCCCTGTTTTGCAGCAGCACGACTTTATCGCCATCACCGCTATCGTGTTCAAGGGTATAAGTAAGGTTTTCATCAAGATCGGTGAATACCAGTTCTACCGTATTGTTATTTTTAAGTGCATCATCCTGGACTGTTTTCACCTGTTCATAACTGCGCTCATCATCAGTGCTGGATAGTGTAAATGTGTCATTTTGACAATCAGGATCATCAGGGTCGATACTTAGCCGGACCGTTAATTTTTGAAGCTCTGCAGTTTTATCATTAGGCATGTCGAGCATAGGGCTGTCAATTTTATTTGCACCGAGGCTATGGCTGATATCCTTGAGATAGTATTGACAGGTGATACTACTGTCCTCCTGCCATGCAACGTAATGATCGTTGTTGATAAAATAGAGTTTTGGAATGGAGATCCGTGCAATCATCGTTACATCGTCAATGCACCCCTCAACAGTTAACCCCATGTCTTCATCGATACCGTTAAAGATACCGTGAAGATTACCGCGGAGCTTTGCACGGGAGGTTTTCTTGAGATATTCTGCGCTTACATCACAGAAACATTGTTCGTTATACTGGAATCCTTTTGATCCCGGAACCCATTCAGCAGAAATAATGCGAACCTCGTCCTCTGGCTCCTCTTCAGGCGAATTGTCTTCAACTCCGGTGACGACTGTTTTTTCTTTCTCCTCCTCTTTAGAACGGGCAAAACCGGGGAGGTTGATATCATTCCATACTCTTGATGCCATTATATGTACTCCAGCAAGAAAAGGGTGTTTGGGTTTTATTAAGCTGTAACAAGGAAAATACGTTAAATGGGGTCAGGGAGGCAAGTGGGATGTTTGGGGATTTCTGGTACTAAAAACGAATCGAAATATTTTACAGGAGGGTAATTATTCAATGAAATAGTCTGACAAAAGATAGCTCTTTTTTGACTGTTGTTATGTGCTGATTGTTATTGCATTGTTTGCACAATCAAGGTATAAACTATGGTATATTTCCTTTTTATCAGTTGACAGATCTTTTAGAAAAGCATGTGTAAGGAATTACGGTTGCCGAATTGACACACAATACAATTGAAAAACGGAGGAGCAGTTTAAAGAAACTTTCTATCGCAAAGCCCGCTCTGAATCAACACCCCCTTGACTCTCCTGAAGCCTTTATCTACATTACTACTAAAGCTTATAAACGCACATGTTCTGCGGTTGTAAATTGCAGGGCTGATTTGAAGATCACAGAGTGGTATCGCATTGTGCATAATCAGTGATTAATTTTCGTAGAATAGGGAAAATAATGAAAATTTCTGAAAAATTAAAAGACTTCTTTTTCCAGACATTGTTATTGGTGACAGGTGGGTTGCTTTGCGCCATTGCGGTAAAAGGTATTTTAATCCCTAACGACTTCATGTCCAGCGGTTTTACCGGTTTCGCACTGATCCTTTACTATCTTTTTCCGATACTTCCGGTAGGACTGATTTATTTCCTGATCAACGTACCGATTTTTCTTATCGGATGGCGGTTCATAGGATTACGATTTATCCTGTATACATCCTGGGGGATCATAATCTATTCAGTATTATTATTTGTTGTAACTATTAAAATCGATCTGAACGATAAACTGCTCGCGTCAATCATCGCTGGAGGACTGAGCGGCATTGGTTCCGGCATAATGCTTCGTACAAAAGGATCTTCCGGTGGATCAGAAATTCTCTGTGCGATATTTTTTAAATATTTTCATATTACTCTTGGCACCGGTATGTTGATTATCAATACAGTAGTAATGCTGGTCGCAATGTTGTTCTTCCCGCTCGAAAATGTCCTGTACACAGTTGTCTTCGTTTTTGTTTCTGCCAAGGCTGCAGACATGTTATTTCATGGCTTGTCAAAGCGGCAGGCAGTACTCATTGTCTCCGATGATTGGAATGAAATCCTTGACGAATTAGTTAACGATCATAAAATCGGAGTAACAGTAATTGATGGCAGTGGGGGTTATGAAGGAACTGATAAAAAACTGCTTTATAGTGTTATAACACGAGATCGTGTGTATCTATTAAAAAAGCTGGTTTTATCTAAGGACCCGAATGCGTTTATTTCAATAATTGAGGCATCAGACGTTACGGGGCTTAATATAGGAAATCAACCGAAATGGTGATCTGTACCTGTTTTTATGCCCTCTGTGGTTTACAATAGGCTACCACAGACGATCCTGCAGGCGGGGCTGGTATTGTTATGACCGCTGCGGGGGTTCCATTGACAGTTGCAGAGATCGTTTTGACATCAATCGGCAGTAAAGAATATAACGAGTACACATCGCGGCTACGTATGTTTTCAGGATATAATCCGCATAACAACGAATTCCGGGCGGGAATCAGCTATCGATTTTAATGTAACATTTGATGCGCTTCAACATGCAAACATAAATCACTCATAATTTAACGATATTACAGGTTATTACGTTAGACAACCGCTACAAAAATCAGCAAAAAGCAGTATGATTACAAGAAAACATGTGGTGAATGCACCGTTCACTACATGTTTTCACAAAATCCGCTTTCACAATCCAATTTTCCCAATACCCTCAAAAATCAAACGAATACCTCAATGCATCATACTAAATACACCTTAGTTACCAAAACCTTCATTGAAACAAATTCACATAATTGCTATAATTTGTGAATGGGTCAAATAAGCACTATTATAGATCATCCAATTGACACAGGAATCAGCCCCTGGAGTGGCAACCAGATTGTTAAAAAAGATGCATGGGTACATCGCAGAGGTGAACATCTGTCTATGACGTTCGCTGCGGATCCGCTTGGCGTTCTGTTTCTGAGAACCAGCGGGTGGTTGATGGCGGATGATATCGTGGCCCTTAAGGAGATTGTTGACAGCATTATTGGTGAAATGCATTGGGATAACCGGTTGTGGATGCTCATAAATGATTGTTCGCAGCTTGACGGTATGGACCTTTCTGCTCGTGGTATGTATATTGACTTTATCCATTCTCGGGAGTCGCTGCGGGGCGTTGTTTTTTCATCACCCAAACCATTGATTAAAGCGATGGTTCGCATTGGAATGTCATTTAAACGTACTGCACTCAGGATGGACATCTTCCCAAACTGGCAGCATGCGTGTAATAGTATCGGTGAGTGGTTTTCGGATGATACTGCTGGTGAACCAATGCCAAAAATTCCTGTCCCCGATGAAAACGGGCAAAAAGAGACATTCTTAAGTGATATCGACAAAATTTTATACGCCCTTAGTGAGTTTGACTGGGTTAGTCCGGATGGAGCATTACCGGATATAGCCGGAATTTCAAAAGCATGGCATCCATTTATGAATGTGATCTCAACTATTAAGCGTGATATTGACAACTTAATTATAATCAGAAACCAGCGGTTGTCAGAGCTTTCGGAATGCAATATTCGTGAGGAAACGTTGCAGCGACAGATGACCAGTGCTTTGATTGATTCGCAGCGATCCCATGATATCGTTGAGAAGGAAGTACAACGTAATATCACCTTGTCAAGACTCGTTGTTGATACCCAGAAGGAGACGTTGTTCGCCTTAAGTGAAATAATTGAAACACGCTCGCGGGAAACGGCAAATCATATCAGGCGTGTTGCAGAGTATTCTGCACTACTTGGAAAATTGCACGGACTGAATGATCGTGAGCAGCAATATATTCTGCATGCATCACCAATGCACGACGCAGGGAAAATTGCCATTCCAGATGCAATTCTTAACAAACCGGGAAAGCTGACCGATGAAGAGTTTGAGCAGATGAAAGAGCATTCGATAATCGGCTGGAATATGCTTCATGGGGGTAAACAGGAGATTATGGCGCATGCCGCAATTATCGCATACCAGCATCACGAAAAATGGAATGGACGAGGATATCCTAACAACCTCAGCGGTGAAGCAATTCATCTGTATGGCAGAATTGTTGCCCTGGCAGATGTTTTTGATGCACTCGGGTCGGACCGTTGTTATAAAAAAGCATGGCCGCTGGAAAAAGTACTTGATCTTATACATAAAGAGAGTGGCGGGCATTTCGATCCGTCTCTGGTGGAACTGTTTTTTAACAATCTCTCGGAATTCCTCATAATAAGGGAAAGGTACCCTGATGCGCTATCTTGATGTCAAGCCATGGGAAGCAAATCATCCTCTGAATGGAAAGCCTTGTCCGGTTACAGGCCGGATACCATACATTGAGGATTCATGGATGGTGCTCAGGCCTGATTATCGTTTACGAACAGGAATACTGGAGCCGGGAGTCGTACTGTCACTTCCTGTGGGATATACAAAAATTCAGGATACACATACTTTTTTAAAGAACCTTTCATATATCTGCAAAAGTCCGCATTTGAACAGGGATAATTTTGTTCTTATTGAAGACTATTCCTTTCATACGGGTTCCGATTATGAGGGGCGATTGACCTACATAAAGCGGATGGTTGATGAAATAAATCCGGCTGGTGTTGTAATTTTTACGCAAGCGGTCAATTGGCGGTTATCAGTGAGAATGGCACGAGTCCTTGGTGGTCATCCATTTCCCATTCTGCTTGCAGATTCTTATCGTGAAGCCCTGAATATTGCGTCAGAAATTCTTGGGCGGCCGATCAGCGGTATGATGAAGAAACATACTGATGATAAATACGATAACGGTTTATTTTCTTTTAGTGTTAAGCTGCATAACCCCAATGCCATGATTGCTGATTACTGCGGCAAGCCGCAGAGTCAGGATATTGGAGCAATTATCGAATTATGTCAGCGTCTTCCCGGGAACCCCAAACTTGCACCCAACTTCTCCGTGATTCATGATTTAACGCAGTTCGTATCAACTTCGGCCGTGATGACATTCAAGCTGCTTTCAACTGTTATTTCTGATCATTGTAATGGGCCGCATATTCCGGTATGGATTATAACACAATCCTCATTTGTTAAGATGTGCCTTTTTTTGTTACACCGGTTTCCATCGACTGAAAAGGTTGTACGGGTATTTTCTTCACGGGAGCAGGCACTTAAAGAATTTGACAACCTGAACGATATTGGAACACCGGAGGCATCGGAGCTGAGGATTCAGACTGCTGCACTAAATCTTCTTGATAATATCGTATGGGATAAACCGGGGAATTATGAACTTGAAGTAGTAACAGATCCGCTGCTAAGGCCAATCGCACTTGTATTGGGTGCTCTCAAACAGGACCTTGATTATTATATTCAGATGCGTCAGTCTGAAGCTGACAAACTGGAATTAACTCACCGCCGGCTGATCAAACTATCGATGGAGATTGAAGAATCCCTGCATAATTCAGAAGTTGACAGAAAGAAGGCAGAGGCTTTGTCAATGGATAATCTCAACATTGCAGAGGAAATAACACAATCCCAAAAAGAAGTGTTTCTTGTTCTCGCTGATTACGTTGATGAACGTGCTGGTTTACGTTTGAGATATACGAGGATTCTTGCCGGCTTTGTAAAAAAGCTATCCGCAATGATCGGCTATAGTTCAGAGGATCAGGATCGTTTACATGACGCTACTCTGCTGTTTCATGTCGGCTATATAGGGGTCGCCGATGATGATTCAATCGATGAAACCGAAAAAGAACGAGCACATTGTATTCTCGGCAGTGAAGTACTTGGAAGAATCTATGCTGTCATGATGCAATTTGGTTCGCGTATCGCAAGGTCACATCACGAGAAGTGGGATGGAACCGGCATACCGGATGGTCTTGCCGGTGAATCGATCCCCCAGGAGGCACGCCTTGTATATATTGCAGAATTTATTCTCGCACAGGAACCGGAATCACTCGACAATGCACTGCTTCTGGAAGCCGCAGTAGCGCTTGACCCTGGAATGGTGGTGACCGTCAGGTCGAATCTTCTTAAAATACTCGAGTGGAAAAAAGAGATATCGCGGCAGTTTACGCAGGATTCTGAGTCCTGATTAGAGTTTCCCGGTGATTCTTGTGTTGACAAGAATCACCATTTCCCCTTTTGGTGATTTCTTTGCAAAATGTGCAAGAAGATCCTGGGGGGTACCACGTAAAAATTCTTCGTAGAGTTTTGTCAATTCACGTCCGATAACCACAACGACATCTGGCAGGATCTGTTTCATCTCTTCAAGTACCTTGACTATACGATGTGGCGTCTCATAAAACAGGACGGTTCGTGATTCGCTTTTAAGTTCCTCAAAAAAACGTATCCGCTGGCTGCTTTTATGAGGAAGAAAGTATTCAAAAACAAACCGGTCTGTAGGCAAACCACTGCAGACAAATGCTGAAAGAAGCGCTGATGCCCCCGGAACGGGTATAACTACAAGCTGATTTCTTATTGCCTCTCTGACAAGATTAAATGCGGGATCTGCCACTCCCGGTGTACCGGCATCACTGACAAGTGCAAACTGCTCGTTGTTTTTTAAACGCTCAATAATCTGAGGCGTAACCCTCTCCTTGTTGAAATCATGATAAGAGATCATCGGCTTTGATATGTTGTAATGATCAAGCAGTTTCTTTGTCACTCTGGTATCTTCAGCAAGGATACAGTCAACTGACGCAAGCACTTTAACCGCCCGATAGGTGATATCCTCAAGGTTTCCAATTGGCGTTGCAACAATGTAAAGTGGCATATATGCTCCATGACGTGTGACGTGTGACGTGTGACGTGTGACGTGTGACGTGTGACGTGTGACGTGTGACGTGTGAGGATGTCCGCCCGCCGTACGTCTCCTGCCCCGACATCCTTCTTCTTCTTCCTTCTTCCTACTTGCTACTTGCTACTTGCCCCATCCCTCAAATACCGTTCAAGTATCAGACACGCTGCAACCCTGTCAATAGTGGTTTTCTGTCTGCGCTCTTTTTTTCTGCGAGTTATCATTATTGATGCAGCTTCGACGGATGAAAAACTTTCATCGGCAAACGCTACCGGTATTGCTATAAATGGCTTTAGCTGTTCAACAAACGCCCTGATTTCAAGAGTCATTTGTGTCTCGTTATCATTATGATCAAGAGGGAGGCCAACGATAAGCCGATCTGGCTGTATATCATTGATAATCGTTACAATCTGATTGATTATGTTGTCAGACTGTTTTCGATCAATCGTTGTTAATCCGCGCACGATCGTTGCTGTTTCATCCGTGACTGCAAAACCGATTCTACGGCGTCCGTAATCCAGGCTTAGTAGCTTCATCAATTTCCTTGGTCCACGACATCAGCACTTCGAGTATTGACATGTTGGTATTTGCAACTTTGGGTTTCTTATTAAGTAAAAACCTGAAACTTCCTTTTTTAAGTTCAAGTGCCGCAAAAAGGGCATCTTTTGCAACAAGTCCATCAGCAGTTGCAGCATAAACAATGCGACCATCACTGAAATATATAAGACAGACCGGATTATCTATTTCAATAATAAGACAACCGGTCTTCTGGCCTGCTTCAATGTATTGCATTACTTCAGAAAGATTGCCATCAGCAACTTCACCTGCCAGAGCTGCAGTGGATAAATCAGTTTCCATTGTACCGGAATCGGTTGCGGTTCTGTCATTGACAAATTCAAGCTGCTTTACGATCTTTGTTAAATCTTTATCGGTAATCGAAATCCCCAGAAATGACATATGCATATTCTGACTTGGATACATTGATGACGGATCGGGTACATTGTAGATCACAACAATTGTCGATTTCGCATTGTTACCTGCAAGCAGTATACGTTCAACCATGTTTGAAATTGTTTTGTCAAGATTCCAGTCGATCATTATGATATCGGGAATGTAGTTGTCTATAACAGAGGTAAGATTCCTTGTGTCATGTGTAAATTTAGCATGAAACCCGATCTCATTAAAATATCGCCCTATTGGAACGGATGTACTTGTAAACGTATTGGATACGGTTTTCGATTCTTTTGCAATAATCAGTACCTTTTTGGTAGATGCGGTAACTGATTTAAGTCCAGGGGTGGGTTTCTTTTTTGACTTGATTGCTATAAAAACAATTAAGGTCAGAATTAGAAAGAATATCAGAATTGATGCCACTAACAATACGATAACTTTATTTTCCTCATAAAATGACATGGCAGTTCCCGGAATGAGAACTTTACCGCTTCTCTTTTCAATCCATCCGGGAAAATCTTTATACAATACCTTGCACCACGAATCACCTTCTCCGATAAGCCGCAATTTATCACCCTTACTGACAATACCAAGAATTGGTGAATCAGGACTTAACTCAAAGAGAATTTTTGATGGAGAAACGGTAACAAGAAATACTTTGTTTAATTGCTGTTCCTCAACATTCTGCTCAATAATAGGCAGTTTTGAGAAATTCAGGCGGGATTGGTCTCTCTTTTCTTTTGCTACCTGTTGGATACTATCCTGAACTCTTGCACGTCGCATCTCTGCCGCACGAGCCTCTGCAGCCCGTATCTGTTGCTCCTCAGTGGTTGACCGCGATAGCGATTGTTGAGCAGGTAGCACTACAGGTGCTTGTGTCGTTGTTGCAGTAGGTGGCTGGGGTGGCGCAACTACAGTGTTATTATCTGCGGTTGATTGTACTGCTTCTTGTGAGGATGATGTATTGTTCGTTGCAACAGTGGCGTTTTCAGATGGTGGTGCATTTGGATCAATCAGTTGAATATCTGATTTCTGAATCCATACCGGCACACCTTTAAAATCAATTCTGTACCAGTAATTTGAACTTACCAGGATAGAATAACGCTCACCTTTTTGGGCAAGCCCCATGAATTTAGCGTTAATACTGGGCGCAAGATACAATTTAGCATAAAAATTAGTAACCTCTATCTGCTTATCAGCAGAAAAAGTCAGAGAGGTTACCAGAAGTATAAATAACGAAAGTAAACGTAGCTGAACTACTTGCATGCTCAGGTAGTTTCACTGATTTTTGATTTGTAAATAAAGAACGCGACACCGCTGGCAACAATTGCTACCAATGCCAGAAGAACAATTATTATTCCGGTTGGTGATCCCTTTGCTTTATTGACAACATCACCGGCACGCTTCTCAAGCCATCCTTCACTATCACGGTATTTCACCTTATACCATGCATCACCAATGCTCAGTAGTGGAAGATACTGACCTTTATGTGCAGTACCAACAACAGGTGATTTCGGATCAAGATCTTTGTATACATTTACAAACGAAGATGTTACACTGACATACTGATCCTGTGCAAAAGTCCTGGTTGTAAACATCACAACTGATGTAAGCAGAAGAAGTGATATCGTTAACAAACGCATGGCAGCTGCCTCCTTAAACTATATTTTTGGTAAAATGTTCTGTAATTTCTCTTTGAAACGCTTCGTTGAATCGTCCGAATGAAATTTTAACCTTACTTTAAGATACCAGATTTTACTGGAAATTTCAGATGAAAATTCATTTATGCGAATTGCATCTTTTTCAGTTATTACCAATTCTTTTGAATATAATTTGTGGATATTCACAAAATCATTTTTAGTGAAGCAGTAATGATCGGAAAATGCGATTTTTTTACAAGGCATCACTCCAAGTGATTCGATTGATTCAAAGAAACGTTCCGGACGGGCAATTCCACACACTGCTACAGGATCAGAACACGGAGGCCTTTCTGCAATTTCTCCTGTTCCGGCATTTACCCAGCCACATGGTTGAGGATATGCAATGAAGGTGGATGCCTGTTTGTAGGTATTCTTTATTGTATCTTCAAGGTGTAGTAGTAAATCGTTATTCTCTTTTTTGCCAATAAGACAGATAACATGTGCTCTGTCAAGTGAGCTGACCGGTTCACGCAAAAAACCATCAGGGAGCATCCGGTCATTAAAAAGGCTCTCGTTGACACAGACAATATCAAGATCCCGTTTCAACTTGCGATGCTGGAACCCATCATCAAGAATAAAAACCACACTCCCGGCTACCTGCTCGATCTGTTGAGCAACCCTTAATCGCTGTGCACTGATACCCAGCCAGCAGTTTGAGAGTACTTTATGCAGCATCGCGGGTTCGTCACCGCAATCATGCCAGTTAATGTTATCTCCGGGGGCTGCAATAAAATCAGCGGTGTTTTTTCGTCTGTAACCTCTTGAAAGAACTGCTACAGTGTTTCCCGTTTCCCGTAGCATCTCACCAACCATCATGGCACACGGTGTTTTTCCTGTTCCACCGGCTCTGATCCCGCCAATACTGATAACGGGGCTTTTTAATGATAAAACAGCTGCTCTCCCGGATGTGAAACGATCATTGCGGATTCTCACTATAAATGAATAGAGTGATGATAATAGCCGTACCGGAGGTGAACCCTTTAACAGATTCGGGAGAGGGGAGTTGTATGGTTGCTGTTGTAACATAACTATTATTGGAACTTGTTGTTAAAATGTGGTGTGGAAGGAGTCTGGAGTCAGAATTTAGAATCCAGAATCCAGAATTTAGAATCCAGGAGTCAGATGCTAACAGCCAACAGCTAACAGCCAACAGCCAGAATAAAATTAGTTCCGGGGGATTATTTTTCAAAGGAGAATTAGTTTATCGTCTGTACTGTACTTATTTTAAAGGCACTTTTGCACAGATCACCCGGTCTTTGCTGCCAAGATCTCTGACAAGCTGTACATCCCGCCATCCGTTCTGACAAAACAGCGTTTTTACCGCATCACCCTGATTGTAACCGATTTCGCAATAAAAATTGCCGTCGTTACGGATCCAGTTATGTGCCAGCTGCGCAAAGTACCGGTAAAATCCAAGTCCATCGGCATTGTCGGTGAGAGCACCTGTGGGCTCATGGTGTTTTACAGATATATCAAGTGTTGCATATTCGTCAAGAGAAATATAGGGCGGATTACTTACGATAAAATCGAACTGGTATTCCCTTTTTATTGCATCCAGAAGATCTGCACAGATAAAAAGGATTGTAGTACTGCTGTTTATAATCGCAGTGCGTAATGCTTTTGCTGATATGTCAACTGCAACTGCTGACCAGGACGGACGCTCTTCGGTAAGTATACAGGCGATAATCCCGCTGCCGGTTCCGATATCCGCAAATCGCGCTGTAGTTTGGGACTCGTGCTTAAGCACCTGTTCAATCAGGATCTCAGTATCGGGTCTTGGTATGAGTACATCCGGATTTACCTTGAATTCCCGTGAATAAAAATAGGCAGAACCAAGAATATACTGAAGCGGTTCTCCGGAAATTCTTCTTTTTACAACGCTCTTTATTGTGTCAAGTGTAGCACTGTCGATCACATCACGGCCACGCAGCATGAGCTCTGTGCGGGAATACCCCGTAAAATGCATCAGAATCTCTTCAGCCTGCACCCGTGCAAAATCGTCAAGGAAGTGAAGTTCGTTTGCAATGTGGGATAATGTTTCGTGAAGGGTCATAGGGGAGATCCTGGGGGGGGGGGTAGAATCCAGAATTTAGAATCCAGAATCCAGTAGTTAGGAACAAATGCGGTTTTGACATTCTTGCTACTGGCTACTGAATTCTGGCTTCTTCTTCCTCTCACTCCACCCCGCTGCTGCTGACCTTTTCTTCAAGATCTGCAATCGCGAGTGCGTCAATGAGTTCGTTGAGTGCACCGTTTATTACGGCATCAAGACTGTACAGCGTAAGATTGATACGATGATCAGTCACTCTGTTCTGTGGAAAATTGTAGGTCCGGATTTTTGCACTGCGGTCACCGCTTCCGACCATACTTTTTCTTGCTGCGGATTCTGCTGCTTCTATTTCAGTAATTTTCTTTTCGTAAAGACGCTGCTGAAGCACTTTGAGTGCTTTTGCCTTGTTTTTTATCTGCGATTTTTCATCCTGACAAGTTACCACAACACCTGTTGGAATATGGACAATGCGAACGGCTGAGTAGGTTGTATTGACCGATTGACCGCCGGGACCGCTTGAACAGTAGAGGTCGACGCGCAGATCGTTTGGATGTATGTCAACCTCGAATTCATCTGCTTCAGGAAATACAGCAACCGATGCAGCCGAGGTATGGATTCGTCCCTGGGCTTCAGTCTGGGGAACACGCTGAACACGGTGCACACCGGACTCATACTTTAGCGTACCGTAGGCATTCAAGCCTTTAACCAGGAAAATAATTTCCTTGATCGCTCCAACATCACCGGCTGACGAACTGAGAACTTCGATGCTCCAGCCGTTATTCTCAATAAAGTGGGTATACATTCTGTAAAGATCCGATGCAAAAATGCCAGCTTCTGTTCCACCGGTTCCAGCACGGATCTCAACAACCGCATTTTTCAAGTCTTTAGGATCCCGCGGTACCAGAAGCATCTTTACTTCCTGCTCAAGAGCCGGAAGTAAAGCTTCCTTCTCCTTGAGCTCCTCCTGGACAAGTGCGATCATATCTGCATCACTCTCCTGATTGAGCAGTTCATGCGATTCGCTGATTGCTTTTACAGTGTCAAGATAGGTGCGGAAAACAGGAAGACTTTTTCCGATACTGGTATACTCACGGCCAAGCTTTTCCATCTTTGATGGATCAGCGCTGATTTCCGGTGATGCCATCTCTGTTTCGAGTTCTTTATAGCGTTGTATAAAGTTCTCAACCTTTTCAATCATCATAGTGCGGCCTTAAGTGCTTTTGCTGCTACCTCAAGCTGCGTTTCATCAGGATTTTTCGTTGTTATCTTTTGAAGCCACAAGCCGGGCATGATCGCAGCTTTAACAATAGGAATGTGCTGATATTTATCACTGAGCTTTAAAACTTCATAACTGGTTCCCGACACAAGGGGAATAAGTGCAATATGAAGCAGGAATCGTGAGAATACATTCGGAAACGGTCCAAAGTTCATAATGTATACTGCATCAACAATAGAAAAAAGAAGTATACAGATAAAGCCGACAAGGAAAAGAAAGCTCGTACCGCAACGGGGGTGCAATGTTGTGTATGCTTTCATATTGTCAATAGTCAGTTCCTTACCGTCTTCATAGGTAAAGATCGCTTTGTGCTCGGCGCCATGATATTCAAATACCCGACGGACTTCTTTCCACATGCTGATAAGTGCCATGTATCCGATCAGAAGTGCAATACGGAAAATTCCCGCAAGCGTATTAAAAAGCAGTGCTGATTCTTTAGGAACGAACTGCGAAATTAGCCACATCGGGGCATACATGAATAGTCCGAATGCAATTACCAGTGAGATAACAAGGCTGAGTATCGAGTAAAAGTTTTCCATTGCCTTGCTGGTCTGCTTCTGTTTTTTGGATGGATTTTTTGCATTTTCGGCCTCAGTGAGAATATCTGCCGATCGGGACAGCGTTTTATATCCGACAATCATTGATTCAAAAAGATTTACAGTACCTCTAAGGATGGGTAATTTCAGTATTGGATACTTTTTTGTCACTGATATAAATTCTTCCTCTTCAATAAGAATATCATCAGGCCCCCGGCGAACAGCCATAGAGATCTTCTTCTTACCCCGCATCATGACACCCTCAATGAGAGCCTGACCTCCAACAGTGTTTTTTTTCTCAGCAGAAAGTAATCCTGCAATCTGAGTTGTTACAAAAAAGAGGTGTTGCTTAAGATTCATTATTCTTTTTGCTCCAATTTAGTTACGAAAACAGTCCAAAGATTACAGTATTCGTATTAAAGCGAAAAATGTTTTGTCTTTCAGGACTGCGGATTAGACCACATTGATTCCTGAAGATAAAAAAAGGACAGAAAAGACCTGATGGTCCTCTCTGTCCAGATTTTTTAAACAAAAAACTAAGATTCCTGTGAGGTTTTCTGGTACCGTTTACGGAAACGATCTACGCGACCTGCACTGTCAATAAGTTTCTGCTTGCCTGTGTAGAATGGATGACATTCATTGCAGATATCGATATGTGTACTTTTAATAGTAGCACTTGTTTCAATCTTGTTACCGCATGAGCAGGTGAATGTTACCGCTTCGTACTTAGGATGAATTTTCTCTTTCATTACTAATTCCTTCCAGTATTAACCATTTTGACTAACAATCTTACAAAATACCAAATTCAATTTCACAGCGCAAGCGAAAAATGTGATGGATTGAGAATCTATTGAGGTCAGAATCCAGAATCCAGAATTCAGTAGCCAGTAGTTCATTTCCTCATATCCCAGGTGCAAGAGAATGGATTAAGAGCATTGCACTTATAAATTACAAATAATCCAAACCTCTGCCCTCTATTTTATTACATTATACCATAAGAAAAAGGAGTACACGTGAACTATTTGAAACTAACCGGTTTGATAACAACAGTGTGTCTGCTTGCCCAGGGTACACTTTTCAGTCAGAGCGATTCCACATCGGATTCATCACTGCAGCACCTCGACAGGGTGATTGTCTCTGCAACCAAATCATCCCGCAAAATCAGCGAAAGTGCCGCAAGTGTTGTGGTGATCACCCGAAAAGAGATCCAGGCATCCGCAGCGAAAAATATTGATGATGTCCTTCAGTACGCGTCAGGGGTGCAGGTGAAACGCTCCGTGGGGATGGGTGAAGGAGTTCCGTCAGATATTGTGCTCAGGGGAATTCCGGGGGCGCTTGCTGCCGCAAGGGTACTTATCCTTGTTGATGGTATCCCAACCAACGTTGCCGGTACACCTTTTTTAATTGTCAATGAGATCCCGCTTGATGCAATTCAGAGAATTGAAATTGTCAAGGGCCCGTTTTCCTCGCTGTATGGAGCAAATGCTCTTGGCGGGGTGATTAATGTTATAACTGTCCAGGGTGATGGAAAACCATCGTTCACGGTTAGTGGCGAAACGAGCTATCCGTTTACAATACTTGACAACGCGAAGGGTGATAATCCCGATTTCTGGGATGATGTCAATGTTGAGACTTACTGGAATACATCTGTTCAGTCAAGCGGTAAAGTCGGAAAGTATGATTATCTGGTCAGTGCCGGTGCGCGGACAATTGAAAATTACTTTCTTAATGACAGTGTAATGATACGCAATGTAATCGGCGGCAGAGATACAACCTATATGCGTTCTGCAGAGGATGACTATGATTACAGGGATTACCGTTTTTTTGTAAAGGGCGGTTATACCTTTACCGATAATACCCGCTTGTCACTCAACCTTCGCTATTTTAACAGCTCTCTCGGTTTCGGGGTGACATCAACGGAAACTAGCGATCCCCGGATCACTGCGGGAAGTAAATTTCTTATCGGCCCATATCTTGACTTCAAACCATTTGGTGTAGTATCTGCAACTATCGGAGGATTTTTTCGTAATGTACATGGTGAATATCTTGATCAATATACCGATACTGCAAATTCTGCAAAAGTAATACAACCATCAGTCTTTGATGTTGCATCGAAGGATTTTCAGATTGATGGACGTTTTGCAGCAAAACTGTTTAAAGTGAATACGGTTACAGTCGGGTTTGATCAACTCTGGAACACAATAGACTTCAGTCCGATGAGCGACCGGAATACCCGTGAACCATTTAAGGGCGCGCAATCTGCTGAGAAAACATTAACCAACACGGGTATTTACATTCAGGATGAAACGGAACTTTTTACATTTTTGCATATTGTTCCAGCTTTACGCTTTGACTACCATTCAACCTATGGGAAAAATCTTTCGCCGAAAATCGGTATCGCTGGAGATGTTCATGATAAATTGACAATACGCACATCAGTCGGCAAAGCCTACCGTGCACCATCAGCGACTGAACTTTACATGCCGGATATGTATTTTTCTCCCGTCTACCTGCGATCAAACCCGGAGCTTCAGCCGGAATATACAACCAGTTTTGATGCTGGTTTAGGACTTGAAATGCCATATGGATTCAATTTGTCGTGCGACTTCTTTCATAATAAGCTGTCAAATCTGATTGTTCTTGGTAATCTCGAACTGGGGCGTGAGTACACTGCAAGTCACGTGAATGTAAGCGATGCCTGGTCGTGGGGTTTTGAAAATGAACTGAGCTGGAAACAATTCAGGTGGATCAGCGCAAAGTTAAATTATGCCTATACAAAGTCGGAAAACGAAACATACAGAAAGCCTCTGGATCTTGTACCTTTACATAAAACTAATCTGCAGCTTGATATCACAAAATCATTCCGTAATGGACTTTTTTCTGTTGCAATTGACGAGGGGTATGTTGGTGAACGCACTGGAATAAACTGGCGAAGTGGTACAAAAGTAACTTTTGGTTATGGGGGAGTAAGTGAATTGGAACCTCATTATGTAACGCTGGACGATTATTTCAGAACGGATTTTACCGTTTCCTGCACCTTTGCAACGCACTACACTATTTCACTAAGTGCGCAGAATCTGTTTAATGCTGCGATAGAAGAAAGCTTCGGTACGTTGTCACCGGGAAGATTTGCTGTTGTAAAAGCAAAAGTGGTCTTTTAATCGAAAAAACATACTGCGCCAATTAGGATGAATATATCTGGCCGGTCTGCTGATAAAAAAAACTCCCTTACGGTTGAGCCTCAGAATAATAGGGTTACAACTGTAAGGGGGAGCTATAAATATCGCTTGTTACAATAAAGAACCATCTTGCTGCTTTTGTCAATTACTGTTTATACACTTTAATTGATAAAAGTGAGAGCAGATTCAGCATTGCCGGGTCATCAAGCCTGATGTTGAACGCAGAACTCAGTGCAGCAAGTGAAATCAACGGGATTTTCCAGCTTTTTTCGTTTTTGTCAATGTCGATATTAATTGCAGCCGGATCTCCGCAATCCGGAAGCGGTTTTAATACTTTTTGTGTTGTATCCCAAATTGCACAATCATTACCAAACAGATAAATCGAGTCTGATACGTTTGAAGTCTTCCAGTGGCCGTTATCCCGCAGAGCTGTATCTTTTGAAGTTATGTATACTGCATTAAGCTTGAAGGTAGAGTCTTTGTTGATTAACACGGTAATTCTGATAGAATCATTGGTTATATTAGGGATGGCAGGAAATGTACCAGCCCAGTTACCTGCAAAGTCAGGTGCAGGAGTGGTATCTGGTTCTGTGGTACCTGGTGTAATTATTGGATTTGTATCAGATGTACCATCCGGATCATTACTGCAACTGAAGACAAACAATCCTGTAACTATGGCACAAAAGGCCAAAATCTTTTTCATATATCTCCTTTAATCAGTGTTTCTTGAAGCTACTACTAATAACATATACAAACTATCAATGCGATGATACTGGTTTTTTCATTCCATCTGGATAATTGTGCGCCAAACTGGTGATTTGGTTCACTTTCGGGTTCAACGGGCATTGGTTCCCGTTAGTAAGATGTAGTTATGGGTGTGAATCTACTCTACCACACAATCCTGCCGACCTTGTAAAAAAAACACATTTACTCTTCAAAATCTGAAGTCTTAACGATATAATCTTGTGATAAAATCATTGATAAGTAATTGAAAATGTAACGGAAAAGAATAGATCTGATGGATTCACAAGAGAAAAAAATAAAGATCAACTGGGAGGGATCACTCTTTTGCCATCACAGCCTTGCAATGGTAAATCGTGAGTTTCTCACAGAATTAACCTATTATAACAACTTTGACATTCGCCATGTGCCTTTTGAACGTGATCAGTTCAAACCTGATGAGCACTCAAAATACTCCCGGTTGGCAAACATTACAACGGCTATGCATCCCGACGCTGACATTCATATTCGTCACCGCTGGCCCCCCGATTTCTCAAGACCATCAAGTGGAAAACTTATCGCCATGCAGCCCTGGGAGTATGGCAGCCTGCCGGTAAAATGGCGTGATTATATGAATAGTACCGTTGACGAAGTCTGGGTATATACACACTACCTTAAAAAATGCTATGTTAGCTCCGGTGTTGATGAAGAAAAAATTGTTACCGTTCCTCTTGGTATAGATCCGGATGTCTTCAAACCGGGGACTGAGCCATTCCGCACAATGGTTGATTTATCAAACGGCAGGTATACTTTCTTTTTTAATGGCGGGGCAACTTTACGTAAAGGTGTTGATATACTGGTAAATGCCTATCTGAATGAATTTTCAGTGTTAGATAATGTATGTCTCGTCATAAAAGATTCCTGTGCATATGCAAAAAATCTGTCTGCCAAAATCGAAGAGCTTTCGAAACGAACTGATATAGCAAAACTTATTTACCTTAATGTCAATGTTGAACATTACGAGCTGCCATCATTGTATGCAGCGTGCGACTGCTATGTCCATCCTTACAGGGCGGAAGGATATGGGTTACCGATTGCCGAAGCGCTTGCATGTGACAAACCGGTAATAGTCACCGGCGGTGGATCCTGTCTTGATTTTATCGATCCGGATATGGCTTACTTTGTCAAGTGTTCGATAGAAACGATGAATCAGAAGGTTGTAAGTGATATGCCGACAGTTGATTTTCCGTTCTGGTTTCTACCGGATATGGAGCATTTACAAAAAGTAATGCGGTATGTTTTTGACAACAGGGAACAGGCAAAAGACAGGGGTAAAAAAGCCGGTGAAATGATCCGTTTGAAGCACACCTGGGCCCGTGCAGCCAGGGTTGCAGCCGAGCGGTTCTGTTTGATAGGTGGTGTTTTCCCGCAAAACTGTATTGATGACAGGCAGCAGTTGATGCTTGATTGTGCCATTAAGCTATTGAAGAATGGTTCGTTTAGTGATGCAGCAGAGCTGTTTACGCTGATACTGCAGACGTATGGTGATAACTCCATGTGTTACGAAGGACTTGGTCTGATCGCATTTCAACAGAAACAATTTAGTGACAGTTTTGAATATTTAAAAATCGCCAACAGAATCAGTCCCGATGTCTCCGATATTTTGCTTAACTGGTCGGAAGTCGCCCGCAGGCTTGGAAACCTTATCGAACTACGGCAACCCCTGCTTTACATAATCAAACAGCACCCGCACAACCCCGATGTAACTTCACTTGCCAGAGAGCTTGGCGTTTTCGTTTGAATTGGTATTATTCATGTTGTTTGTTATACCCCGATATCACATCAATGCACACTATCCAATCAACAATGGTAAATCATTGGATAATATCGCGGTGGCCTGCAAAAAAATGATTGACGTGGTGGTTGATGCGGCGGGTTACAAAACGGGTGGTTGTTTCGGATTGGGGCGGGCGGAGAGGCACGAGGCCTGTCCCTACGGGACGGCGGGGACGGCGGTGGATAATAATTCGGGAAAAACATTGGGTGATATTGTTGGGACGTTTAAATCGATCATTACACACCGGTTTCATGATCATATTATCAGAAATGAGAATGTATTGTTTCGTGTCCGTCAATATATACAAAACAATCCTTCAAATTGGCATAGTGATAAAATGAATAATTCAAATAATAATAGGGTACATGAAATCATCGATAGTTATGGGGAGGGATCATGGATGGTTTAATTGCCGGGCGGTGAGGTCGCATAAAAATAAGCGTCAGGTATTGCTACCTGACGCCTTCCGCTTCACCCAAATTGTCTGCAAGAGAACCTTGCAATGAGGATTATTATGTAGGTACTGATAATATACTGTCGTGCATTTCGTTTTGCCAATTTTTTTGAAAATAATTTGATGATTTTGTCAAAATTGGGTGGTGAAGATCACATATACAAATTGGGACCGTTTGTAAATGTGTGAATGATGGTTCTGTTTAACAATACGGGTAATTAATAATCCGGGTTAACAGAATGAACCAATTGTACCGTACAACAAAATGGTTGAATGATTTCACCACAAATCAAAACGGTTGAATTATTCCATTATTAAACAAAATGGGCGAATTATGATTCGCCCCTACGGTGGTACGGTGCGCGTTTCGTCACGGGTCACTCGTCACCTGTTACGGTTTTGGTATCACATTATGTTTAAATGTCGTGGATTTCTATAAAACGGGGGTGCGGGATTAATCTACGTATTTATTCTCACTCTTAATTATGATATCCAGAAAACTGTCTGCACTATCTGCCGCTAACAGCTTTGTTCGGACATCTTCATATGACATAATTCTCGAGAGTGAAGATAAAATGTTGGTATGATCGGTTGATGTATTTGCCGGCGAAATCATCATGAAAATAAGATGTACCGGTTCTTCGTCAATTGCATTAAAATCGATGCCGTTATCAGAACGGCCGGCAATCATATAAAGTCTGTCAATGCCGTTAATTCTTCCATGAGGTATTGCGATGCCGTAACCGATACCGGTAGACATATCAGATTCCCGCTCAAGTATCTTTTGTGCGATTGAATCTCCATTTGGGATACCGTGAAGCGACACCATATACCGGGCCATCTGTGTCAACACTTCCTGCTTATCGGTGCTGGCAAGCTCAATCAAGATTGAGTTTTTCTGAAGAATATCCTGAACTCTCACCTAATTTCCTTGGTTATTGTAGTTGCGTTGCTATTTGAAAACTATTGTACAAGGGACTTCGAATTTGAAGACTCTTTTTTTATTTTCTGAGTAACAAGGTGTCTTACAATACGGATTATAACATAAAGTGAAACGCCAGTAAATGCCACAATACGTGAAATAGATGCTATCTGAACATCACTTCGTTCATAATAGAAGAATGTGATCAGGCTGATTCCTGATATAGCGAAACATACAAGCATTAAGGTAAAACTGTTTTTCGCAAACCAGGATTCAAACTTTGTAGCCATATCTATCCTCCATAAAGAGTAGTGATTAGTAGGCAGGGTACACAGGAGAAAATCCTCAAGTGTTCACCCTTATCCTTATTCTTAATCTCAAATTTAATCTAATCTCAACATCTCTCAATCGCAGGATAAATTAATTTATCCCACTGCTCAGATGGTATATTTTTCAACTTTTCAAGTAATAACTCAATTTCCTCATGTTTGGTTACTGTTAATTTAATCTCAAGGCGGTTGCGTTCGAATGCCTCTGCCGGTATAAACTGACATCGTGATGGTAATGGGTTGATTTTCCTTGCAAGGGCATACCATTCCTCTTTCACGGTCATAAGCATCGGATAGCGAAGTGCAAAAAAATAATCCCTGATTTTCTGCACTTTCTGAGGTGCATTAAATGATTGATGACGCATAATTGTATCAACTTCGGGTGTACCGGCAAGATCCCTGACAGTTGTTTTTTTTGTATAAGCAATCTCAGGAAGCCAGTCAATCAGCTCACGCTGTGTTGAACGCGAGAACTGTAATGCGGTAAAGAGTTTCCTGATTGCATCTCTGCTTTGCTTTTCCAGCGCAAGGAAGTCCTGTGCGACTGATATATCAAGCGCGGTACTCTCAATAAGAGCAAGAAGTTCCTGGGTGATCGATGAAATACGCTCAATCTCTCTGCACTCTTTCAATATGAATGGCGGTTTGCTTACAATTGACATATAGAGTAATTCATCACAGTGTGCGTGAAGCCACTTAACAAATAGGACTTTTTCCGGCAGGCTGAGAGTTCTTGAGTTGTTCAGGATGATGCGAAGAAATGTGCCTTCAAGTGGAGTCAGGTTGTTGTCAGTAATCAGACACGGTACGCTTTTCTGTGCTGAACTCATTGATGCAAACCGCTTGCAGCCATCAATGATTATATAGGTACCATCATTGTCACGGGATACCAGAATAGGGTAGACTGCTATGGCCGATGTTGGGGGAACACCGGTAGTATGGAACAATTCAGGATACCGGATTTTTTCAACACTAATCTCTGTTACTTGTGATGTAACAATGGTACTATAATGCGGTGCTGTATCGTGTGACAATCGTTTGGTATCGTTTGTAGAGCTCACTGTTTCCCCTTTTGTTATAGCCGTTTGCAAGAATTTGTGCCTTTTGGACAAGTACAGTAACCGCTTGATGATACTGCTCCGGGACAAGACTAATGGTTTCGAGAAGCTGAAGGATACTCCGCACCCGGTATCTGTCCAGATGTTCTGCGGTTCCCGACAACTGATCATCATGGCCGCCATAGCGTGTTAAAAGAAATTCATCAAGAAGCCCGACACGGTTCCTGCTGCAGATCCGCAACCACAGATCATAATCCTCGCAAGCCCGTAGTGATTCATTGAATCCGCCGCTTGAATCAAAGAGTTCCCGCGAGAGGATCACCGATGATGGCGTGATCATGCAGCGATCAAGGCTTTGCTTAAAAATATCACCCTGGATTTTTTCATGTGTCCTGGGAGGATTAACCCGTACACCGTTTCGTATCCAGACCTCCTTTGTCTGCATGATCGCAATTTCTCTATTGATATCCAGCCATTGAAGCTGTTTTTGCAGTTTATGACGGTGCCAGTAGTCATCGGAATCAAGAAATGCAATCCATTGACCGTTTGAAACCTTTACTCCATCATTGCGGGCTGCCGAAACACCGCAATTCTGATCAAATCTTACAATCCTGATCCGCGGATCATATCCCCCAATGGCACTGCCAGATAGCGAAACATCAGAGCCATCATCAACAATAATCAGTTCAAAATCCCGAAACGACTGGCATAACACTGATGCTACTGCACGCTCTAAAAGTGTATACCTGTTATATACAGGAATTATTACTGAAATACATGGCATGGCTTGAAAATATTATATGCCGGATCACTGACAATCAAAGAATGGACGATCAGTATCAACATATAAAATAGCAGGGGTGACTCGCAAGTCTTCCCTGCTGCGTTGGCCCCAAGGTCATGCTCATTTATGCACGCAAAAAAAATATTAAAAAAGATCTTGCGTTTCATATACTACAATTGCACAATATGTAGTAATAAAGTTCTTTTAAACATACTGTATGCCGTATTTAATAAAGTTAAATACTCAGACAATACTTTTCCGGACTGATACACTTGACTAAATGGGACAATGTAACAGTAGTACTTCCTGTTTACGCTGTAACTTTTACCATAAAAATTCACTAAACAACAGTGGGTTGTTTAGTGAATTTCGCCCTTGCGGTAATCTCATGAACTATAACCGGAGAGCAGCATGTCTTGTCATACGGTAATTAACAAAATGTCATTTGATATACTATTACAAAAAAAACATTGGCAATTATCACTTTCAGACCTATTTTATATTAAACCTATCAGAAAGCTAAAATGAGCAAACCAAATCTACCCATCGCAGAAGAAGGCAGCCTGTCACTTTACCTGAAGGAAATTGGTAAACTTCAACCACTTACGAGTGAAGTTGAGGCGAAAATCGCCGCAAAAATCCGTCAGGATGATCAGGAGGCTCTTGACACCTTAGTAAAAGCGAACCTCCGTTTTGTTGTAAGCGTAGCCCGTAACTATCAGAATCAGGGCCTCTCATTATGTGATCTTATTAATGAGGGAAATGTCGGGCTGGTACGCGCAGCCAAGAGGTTTGATGAAAAGAAAAATTTCCGTTTTATATCGTATGCCGTCTGGTG
>CAYMGX010000050.1:0-28830 GCA_964390065.1 uncultured Fibrobacter sp.
CCCTGTTTAGTTTAAGCCATTCAACAGAATAATAATGATATCCTGCCTGATAGGAACCCAAAGAAACTGCTCCGCTGGAGATCAGTGCTAATGGTATACGGCGGTGTGTTTGCATAGTGTCATCCGGTGCAGATTGACTATACGTTATGCAAACAATAATTAATATTATCAGCGTTATGCTGGAATTCCTCTGCATAATGTTCCCGCTATGTTTACTAACAGGTGATCAGATCAAGTAAACTTGGTCCTGAAAAATAGTAACATTCAAACAGAATGAGATTAACTGCGATCAACGCTCGCTAAGGGTACAGGAATCAAAATTGAATATCACCATATTTATTTTTAAAAAACTCCAGTATATCACCTGGACATTTTTGCTGAAGTATTGAAGCAATATCCTGAAGGTCTTTATATGATTTCAATTTTCCATGAGCATCGGTGATTACTTTATTCGCATGGTTATGGAGGTCGTTGGCATCTATATCTATGTTTTTATTTCTGATATCAAGAGCGGTGAAATACAGCCTTAATTTACTGATAGTAATTCCTTTTCCGAAATCCCGTTCAATTCTTTTGCAAATAGTGCTGGAGTCTTTATTGTTGTCTCTGGCAACATCATCTGTAGAGAGTTTCGGATTTTCAGCTATTTTCCGAAGCACGTTTATTGTTATGGCATCCAGAGGCAGTGGGGGATTGGGACGAATCTGCATACTGGTATCATCAGTTACCATTATGGGAACCGTATCTGCTAAAAGTAAATTCTGCTCCTGTCTGGATAATTTCATGGGGCCCGGTTGTGTGCCCGTTGATGACACAGATGGAATTGTTACCTGATATTCCTTACCTTTATCGGATTTAATCATTGATCTGATTCGAATTAAAAAGGTGATTACCATTATATACAGAATAAACGAAACTATAGATAATACTGTAATTAAGTGATGACTCTTATGAACTGATGCACTATTTACAACCGGTTGATTCTGCATATACTTTTTAAAAATGATACTGGAAATAATTACTGTGTAGTCAATGTTTAATGGAAATGGATTGCCGGTCTGAATGCATAAACTGAAAAAACTCTCTTTGTCAAAATTTTCGACAACGGTATTTTTATACCAGCGCGGGGTTACTAATGAATTGATCGGAAACGTTGAAATAAAGTTGTTTTTCTGCAATTGAAATTCTGTGTACTTAACGCTAAAATCATACCTGCGATTTGGTTTTCTTAATGGATCATCGCATGGCAAAGTATCTTTAGCAGGAAGTTTTTCAGGATGTTTCAATCGGGAATGACAATGCAGCTCGAATGGAACACTGGAACTATCGCTGCTAAAACCGATCATGTTTATTTCAAGGTAATCAAATTTAGAAATATCTTTAACTTCTTTGGGGTCTTTCAACCAGATCTCTATACCTGCAAAAGGTTCATTATGCATTTTTTTATTAGAGATATTAAATTTACACCATATAAAATTTTGAGGATTCTTTATCAATGATGCATCAGAACTGCCGCAATTTGCAGTATCAATGTATGCGACAGTGGTACATTTTTCATTGGGGAAGAAAGTATAGGCGTTTGTAGAATCTGATACCTGGCTGGTTCCGGACTGACCATTGATTTTATTATCGTTTGAGTCAAGTATGACAGGAATAACAAATAGTAACGATCCTACATACCACAAATAAGATAATCGCATATCAAATTCCCCTGAATAATGAGAACTGTTGACTGATCTCACTTATCTTACCGTACAATCATATATCATCTGACTATTGCAGTGAGCTGCCCGGTTATTTTACGTTAAGATAATTTATGTTCTCTATACCAGTTATCATTTTTTAACATTTTTGTAGTTTTGTGCTCATTAATGACATTTCTATATGAGAATTACTTGTTAAGTACTTACAAAAGAAACAGTTTGCATTCTAATTGCAGGTATCATATAATCTTGCAAAATAACTTTATGATGTATTTAATTGATTATTAATAAAAACGGGACTTTATTATTGAATTTTAGCGATTATACATTTCAATCTTTCATGTACCGCTAATACGCTGAGAAATGTATTAAACGCTACCATTTTATTTGAAAGGTGCGACAAATGATACCTGTTGTTTTGACAATAAATAAACAGATCACCGGTGCAACAATACTTCTTCTGTCAATTGTTGCATTTGGTGTCGGAATTATTTCGTACCTGCTTGCTTTCAACGCCATGGAAAAACAGCAGGTGGAAACTGCACCACAGATGGCTATACAAGGTTCACAAATTATCAGGAATAAATTAGATTCGTACCTTTTTACTATCAATGCAATTGCGGAGCGCAATGACATCCGTTCAATGGATTGGAACATTCAGAAACAGGTTCTTGAGCAGGAGATTAAGCGGGTCGGATTTCTTGGCATGGGTATTATTGATTCAAGTGGGCACGCGGTATATCCGGATGGTTCTACCGCATCGTTAGGTGACAGAGCATATTTTAAAGATGCTATCAAAGGAAAATCCTGTTTTTCAGAAGTAATAATTTCAAGAGTGAATAATAAACCTGTTATGATGGTTGCTGCGCCGGTAAAAAATAAGAATAATCAGATAGCTGCAGTCCTGATTGCACGTCTTGACGGAACATGGCTGAGTGACATAACGGATAACATCGGATTTGGAAAAGGCGGATACTCCTATATTATTGATAGTAAAGGAACGTTTATCGCCCATGTAGATAGGGAATTTGTGAGTAAACAGCGAAATTTCATAATTGAATCAGAAAAAGATTCCTCATACGCTGATATTTCCAGAATATTGCAAACTATGACTGATGGCACAACCGGTTATGGTGAATACAGGTTTTCAGGGGCAGATCAGTTTATTGGTTACACATTGATTCCCGAAACGACATGGTCTATCGCTGTTGGCGCAGGAAAAAAACAGGCATTTAAACTGATCACTACTATGCGGTCATATATCATACTTCTATCTGTTGGATTCATAATAATAGGTGCAGTTATATCAATATTGGTCTCCAGAAGTATTGTTCGACCCATTATTAAAACGACAGCAATGCTTAAAGATATTTCCGAAGGTGATGGTGATCTTACGAAACGTCTTGAAATAAATACCAATAATGAAATTGGAGATCTGGCTCGATATTTTAATAAATTTATCGGGAAATTGCAGGATATAATCATAAGCATAAAAGATAACACTGATGTCGTTGCTGTATCAGCTGCAGAGTTTTCTAAAGTATCTTCGGGAATTTCTTCAACTATTACAGAAATCAACGCTGAAACAAAGACTGTTGCAACGACAACAGAGGAATCTTCTGTAAATATCAAGAGCCTTGCTGCTACTGCAGAAGAAATATCAGGGGCAACAAATGGTGTTGCTTCAGCAGTTGAAGAGATGAGTCTCTCATTGAATGAGGTCCTGAAAAATTGTCAGAGGGAATTTACGATTGTTGAGGATGCAACCAGCCATGTACAAAGCAGTACAAATATTATTAGTCACCTTGATGACGGGGCTAAATCGATTAGCCAAATTGTTGACATTATCGATAATATAGCAAAACAGACAAACCTGCTTGCACTGAATGCTACAATTGAAGCGGCATCAGCCGGTGAAGCTGGAAGAGGATTTGCCGTAGTGGCGAATGAAGTAAAGAATCTTTCCAAAAAAACATCACTTGCAACACAGGACATCGCAAAACAGGTTAAAGACATGCAGATGAATACAGAATCTGCGGTTCAGGCAATTGGGAATTTTTCAAAACTGATCAATGATATTAATGATGTTTCAAAGACCATTGTCATTGCTGTTGAAGAACAAAGCAAAGCTGTAAACGAAATAACAAAAAACATCAGCAGTGTAAGTTCAGGTGCCCGGAATGTTGCCGAAAATGCCTCTGAATCAGCCCGGAATCTGACACATGTATCTGAAACAATAAGCGGCGTGAGCAGCCATGTAAACGGAATATCACACCGTATTTCTGATATCAACAAGAGTACTGATGAATTACTGAAACTTTCCGGGAAGCTTAAAATGAATATTTCTCAATTTAAAATTAGTAATTCTGTAAAGTAACCGGATTACATGCCATTAGTACTGTTGTTTGATGAATTGTTTCTGTTTTAAGACAAAATGCATCATGCTTGCATTACTTCCGATGACAATCGGGTAAATTGGTGGACACAGTTTTGGGAAACCATGCTTCAGTGTGAACCTCTTATTCATAGTTTTTTCCATAAAGAACCTTTCGGATAAATCAATCTTTCATTAGTGTGTTATCACCTGTTGAAAGATATCTGCACAATTAGGTTAAACTCTGTCGTATAGCAATGGTTTTGCAGCCGACGTACGGAGATTCTCTCGTTTTAAAGAATAAACTCGTGTAAAAAATGTAAGGATATAGTATTTTAATCAGGACCGGCAGATATAAACTGTATTGGGTTTTAGCATTGCAACTGGCTCCAGAGATATTGTCAGCGGTTATAATTTAAGCAAATGGAAGAGTGTATGTCACCAAAATCAAAATCAGAGAAACCACAATCGCTTACGGATCAACTTCCTGCAAAAGATACACTATCATTCGAAGAAGCGTTGGGAGCACTTGAAGATGTTATCACCGAACTCGAAAAAGATGATTTGTCATTAGACAGGGCACTCACTATTTTTGAACAGGGCATAGCTCTTATGCGGCAGTGTGATGCCAGGCTTGGGAGTGCTCAGGGTAAAATGAAAGAACTGCTCAAGGGTGAAAACGGTGAATTTGTTGAAAAAGTTCTCGGAGATTCACTGGAATCGTTTTTAAATAGGGAATAACATGAGTAAAATTAAAGACTATCTCGAAAAAGTAGCTAAAGTCACTGATGAAACACTTGAGAGAGTGCTTCCGTCAGAATCAGCATATCCTGAGTCAATTCACAAACTTATGAGATACAGCACGTTCGCTGGCGGTAAACGGATCCGTCCTTGTTTGGTTCTTGCGGCTCATGAGGCATGTGGTGGTGCATTTAATAATGAAAACGCATTGCTTACAATAGCAGCGATTGAAATGCTTCATACGTTCTCACTTATACATGACGATCTTCCGTGTATGGATGATGATGACTTTCGTCGTGGAAAACCGACTGCTCACAAAGCATTTACTGAAGCACTTGCGGTTCTTGGCGGTGATGCGCTCTGTATTGAGGCATTCGAGATACTTTCCCGCACCGGACGCGTCGATATCATTCAGGAGATTGCGAGAGCACTTGGAACAAAGGGTATGATTGCAGGGCAGGTAGTTGATATTGAATCTGAAGGAAAACAGGTAACCCGGAAAACTCTTGAATATATTCATGATAATAAAACTGCAGCGCTGATTCGTGCATGTGTCAGATGCGGAGCGCTGCTTGCCGGTGCATCAAATGATGCACTTGCAAAGCTGACATCGTACGGTAATAATATCGGTCTGGCATTTCAGGTTGTTGATGATATCCTCGATGAAGAGAGTACAACGGAGCAGCTTGGCAAAGATGTCGGCAGCGACCGGGAAAAAGGAAAAGCCACCTATCCGTCAGTTATCGGTATGGCAGAATCTAAAAAGATTGCACGGGAACTGATCTGTCAGGCATGGAAAGATATCGAATTCCTTGGTGATAAGGGAGCGATTCTTCACGAACTTGCCGAGTATATCATTACAAGGATTAATTGATTCGCACCCGATAAATCCCGCCTCGTCAGGTATTCCCGGGGGTCTCCGGAGAGCGACTTGAAGTAATAATGATGTACATTGTATGAAGTCCTCCTGCGGAGATTCCGGATGTGTCTTTTTAGTTATCCGGTTTTTGTTGTACCAAATGTTTTTCCGTACTATGTCGATACACAATGCCGTCGATTTCCAAATTGCAACAGTGTTCACTTGCCCTGCCTGAGTCGATACTGTATTTTATAGCCATCTAAAAACGTTCTTGCGAAATGGGTTGATACTATGGGAGTTGGATCGGTCATACATAAAGCGGGTGTTGCACTTGTGTCAGACAGCAGATCGCTCATATATGGCCGGGATCTTGTCCGTACATGGGCTCTGGATCATCTCAAGCTGGTTACAACCCGCGATAAGTCGGTGCTGGATATCGGATGCGCCAAAGGTGACGATCTCCTCGGGATTAAGGATACATTCAAGGGTGATATAAATCTTTATGGTCTTGAAACATATGAGCCATACCGCAAAATCGCGATTGATAATGGAATCAATGTGGCGGAATTCAATCTTGAATGTGATAGAATGCCATTCAGTAATAGTTCATTTGATGTTATTATTTTAAACCAGATTCTGGAGCACACCAAGGAACTGTTTTTTATCTTTGATGAGCTTGCAAGAGTGATTAAGCCTGATGGTATCCTGATTATTGGGGTACCAAATCTTGCAGCATGGCACGATCGTCTGATGCTTCTGCTTGGAGAGCAGCCTACCGGAATGAAAGTGCTTGGTCCTCATGTCCGGGGCTTTACCAGAAATGGATTTATCAGCTTTATCGAGGTTGCAGGCTGTTTCAAAGTTGAATCTGTCAAAGGGGCAGGTTTTCTGCCATTTCCAACATCTATGGCAAAATTTTTTGCAACCATCTTCCCATCATATGCATCTTCACTTTTTCTTAAGGTGAAACATCAACAATCGTCAAGAACATTTGCCGATATTGTAAAAGAGCGGATGTTTGAAACAAATTACCGGCTTGCAGAGAATTAATGTAATACTGCAGGCTTTTTGTATTAGTAAACGAAGAGATGGTCTATCATATATTATTTTTAAGATTTGGGAGGTTTTTATGGTAAGAAAGTTACTTACCGGACTCTTTACTGTTGCAGTCTTCGTAACAGGCAGTATCGCGCAGGCGTATCCGTCAAATGCACGTATTGATGCGCTCGGCGGGGCGTTTATTGTGCAGGATCAATCAAAGGTTCTTGCATATGCAGCACAGATGAACAACTATCTGGACAATGCACAGGTGACTTTTAATTCTCCAATCTGGGGTGTGAAAAGCCTCGGTAAAGTTGTATCTGTCGGGGTTGTTGTTAACCGGCCGCTTATGTTAAGCTTTCCATCAGATTCAGGATTTTTCTACGGTACAGCCCGTGCAAATCTTGGCGCGCCTATCAATGCAACTGGTAACAGAGCTCTTGGACCGGGCCAGAACGTTCCGCATGTACTGTTCGGTCTGAATTTAGAAGCGGTAAAGATCGGTTTCGATCTGTTTTATGAGTATTCAAACTTTAAACAGAACATCGACGACAATCCTGAAGGTGGAAACCATGTGGAAACAGATGTTTCAGGAAACATACACAATGCCGGTGGAATTGCATCTGTGTTGCTTGACATCAAAGGAATGAGTCTTCAGGTAAAAGGTGGAATCGGCATTCCCGGCACTCGTGGAAAACGTGAGGTTATAACAACGCCGGCTGCAGGTGGTACGACGACAACGGTAACAACTGAGTCATCGTCTGAATCTGCATTTTTTGGTGTCCTCGGTGCTGAACTCGGACTGAAAGTCAAGGATTTCAATATCACATTTGGTGGTGAATTTGTCGGCAGTCATTTTCAGATGAAAAATTCCGCTGGTGTGGTACAAAACAGGAATTTCTATAGAAACCTTGATCTGTATGCCGGATTTACTACTGAGATTAACAAAAGTGGTCTTGCTGTTCTTATGATCGATTTCGGGATTAATTCACGTGGTTCAGAACCTGACAGTCTTGCCTATGCTCTGCGTAAAAACTATACCAATTTTATTTACAATGTGATTTATGCGGGCTACGAACATACCTGGACAAAGGCCTGGTTTTTTGATACATTCACCGCGCGTGCCGGTATGAATTATGCAATCTATTCACAGGTTGATCATCAGAAGGGTGAGGGGACCGGTGGTGAGTATGATTCACGTACAAAGCATGAAACTGTGTATAATCAGGTTGATCCGCGACTTGGTATTGGCATTACAAAGAGTGTTTTTGCACTTGATCTTTGTGTAAATCCAACCGTATGGGCAGGTCTTATCAGTGGTCCGTCAGTTGCGAAAGTAACACTTTCACTTGATTTCTAATTGATCACGAATGCGAATCGTTCGCATCGGTAATCATATTTTGTAAACAAAAGCAGCCATCCTGAACAGTTCCGGATGGTTGCTTTCTTTGTTCTTTCAGAACAACGCGTTAAAAATTATAAAAATTAATAATAATAACGCGTTGTTTTGTATTGATATGTTGAATAATAACGCGTTGTTTTGTATATTTAGTGTATGAAACGATTACTTCAGCTTAATTTAGATCAATGGATTTCAGATCCCTTTCGTAAACCACTTATACTTCGTGGTGCACGTCAGGTTGGTAAAACCTGGTTAATCAGGGACTTAGGGGCAAGGCACAAAAAAGATTTGATTGAGTTTAACTTTGAGCGTGATCCTGGAACAACCCGATTATTTCTATCCAATGATCCAAAGACCATTCTCGGAGAAATATCGCTTAGATTTGGTCGAACAATAAATCCTGAAAAATCGATACTTTTTCTTGATGAAATACAGGCTGCGGATGGTTTACTTTCGAAATTGCGATGGTTTGCAGAAGAAATGGCTGAATTGCCTATTGTTGCAGCCGGATCTCTTTTAGAGTTGACTTTAGCAGATTACACATACGCTATGCCTGTTGGTCGGGTTAATTTTCTGCACCTTGAACCAATGGCATTTTCTGAATTTTTAATTGCCCATGATCAACTGCTGTTATTGGATCGTTTGAAATCCTGGAATACCGTTAGCGAGTACTCACCAGCACTTCATGAATCAGCACATACCTGGTTTCATAGATTCTGCATGGTAGGTGGAATGCCGGCAGTCGTAAATAGCGACATTACAGGTGCAGAAGCATGGAGAATTCGTGATATCCAATACGATCTGACTGCAACCTACAGGGCAGATTTTTCTAAGTATAATAGAAAAGTAGACAATCAGTTACTTGAGGCGACACTTGCTACGGTTGCTTCCTCTATCGGGAAAAAGTTTATTTTCTCACGTATACGGGATGCAATAAAATACCCGGATGCCCGTGGGGCACTTGATATGCTTTGCAAAGCGAGGGTATGTCATATGGTACGACATAGTTCCTCGAATGGCATACCATTAGCCGGAGAAATTAAAGATACTTTCCGAAAGGTGATTTTTAATGACATCGGCATTCTTCAGGCAATACTGCAGACGCCGGCTCAAACCATTTTCCCACATTTTGAAACGATTGCTCCACAGGTTCGATCGCAAATGATTGAACAGATAGCCGGACAGCAGTTCAGGACGCTGGGACCATGTACTGGTGATGGTCCGGATTTATTCTACTGGCAGCGGGAAGGCGGGCGTCCGGGTGAAATAGACTATCTGCTTCAATTAGATGGAAAAGTAGTCCCTGTTGAGCTAAAGTCAGGGGCGGCAGGATCAATGAAAAGCTTACATCAGTTTATGTATGATAAAAAACTTGATTACGCACTGCGCTTCGATCACAATCCACCATCAGTGTTTGATGTATCAGTAAAAACAACGCAGGGAGATCCTGTTCAATATCGATTGAAAAGCCTGCCATATTATTTTCTTGGAATAGGGGTAGATGTACTAAGAAATATGTAACTCACGCGAACCTGCTAAAGAAATACTAATTCATCGTATGGAGTTTTTTCAATTTGCTGAGCATCAGCACAGCATCCGGGCCGCTTACTGTTTTTTCGATACCGAAGGCACCGGTAAGTTCAGTTTTCATAACACCTCTGTCAACCAATGTACAGATGGCGTTATACGCCGGATGTGACGGGTTTACATCGGGGAATCTGGTTTCGGTATCAATATCGCTGGTTGCGGGTGATGTATCGCCGGTAAGTGCAATAAGTGCATCTTCAAGCATGAGAGCGTATTCACCGCGGTTGACAAGATCGTCAGGATGAAATGTATGGTCAGGATATGGTTCAAGACCGCGGATCGCAAATGGTGCAATATCATTAATGAAATTACGGGCCCAGTGTGTGGATATATCGGTCATTGCGGGTGTATTTACCATGCTGTCAATTATCATCGTGTGCGTATCATCGGGCGCAGTGAAATCGGTATCGTAGGTTGCCGGACGTTTCTTTGTTACAAATTTACCAAGTTTTAATTCAGAGATAAACAGCGCGGCGATATCCGCGCGCGAGATGGTATCAACAAGTGCAACCTTTTTTCCGATATTGGTACGCGGAGCAGCACGCTCAATTTTCTGAACGATTTCCAACTGCCTGTTCGCCTGAATTGTGTAATCTTTATTGATGTCAAGCACTTTACGGAAATCTGATGATGCCTTTGGAAATTCGAATGCCTTTTTGTAAAAGATACCTCTGCGGTAGTAAACTTCGGAGTTGTCAGGATCAAGCTTAATGGCCTTTTCATACTGATCCTCAACATCATTCATCCATTCATTCACTGGTTTTCCCTCATATTTCATGCTGATAACGATGGCTTTTGCAACATGAACAAATGGCAGTCTGTTATCAAGTTCCTGCGCTTTGTCAGCAAGCTTATATGCTTCCCTGAACTCTTTTTCTGCACTTACCGGATCTTTTACATCCTGAGCTTTTCTTGCGGTGACAAGTGCGAGTCCGGAGTATGCCGGAGCATACTTCTGGTCAAGCATCAGTGCCCGTGCAAACTCTTCTTCGGCATTCTGGTAGCGCCCGTCATCCCAGAATTTCATGCCCAGTTGAGTATGTGCCGGCGCATTATCCATCACATTGACACCTCTGGAATATTTCTTTCCGCACCCTGCTGAAAACAACAGGATCAATGTAATTGCGATGAGTGGTACGATTCGTAAATTCATTAAAGCCTATCCTTGATTGTCATAATCATCAATCAGGTGTTACCTTATTGATAGTGCTGTGCAGTATCTTTTTCTGTATTAAAATGCTGTGTTTAATCAATGACAAATATCACTATTCATCGTCAAAGGTGCAATAGCAATAACCGGTGATAAGCTACAATGAAAAATGCAATTATGAGAAAAATAATTCCGCATTCCCGCATTCATCCCCGTCTATAGGTAAGTGATAAATGAAACCCCGGAGAATTAAGCGTTTCTGCTTAAGGTGCGATTATCATACGGCTGTAGCTAAAAAATGTGACAAAAATCACAGTTTTGTTTTTTTTCTTGCAATGCAGAACAGATATCCTATGTACCTGTATGCTTCCAGCCGGTAAAAAACATCAATTTCTTTATGGAATGCCATTTTTATCTGCTTGTCAGCAAAAAAACCACTGCTGTCTTCGAGACGGCGGGCCATGTGTGCGTAATAGTTATCCCAGCCACTGGGTGGAACAAGTGACATAAAGTGAATATCAAATCCTGTTTCGTCAAGCAGGTTTCTATATGATTGCTCATTTTCATAGTGAAAACGGTCATGTTCAAAAATGTTCAATATTTCATCGGGAATTTGTTCCGTTAATAGAATAAGATCCGAGAAACTAACCCATCCGCCACGGCCAAGCCATGAAGATGCAATATTCAGTCCCTTTCGGCGGGTAATAAATGACAATATTCCACCCTCCATTAAAATCAGTTCAAATGGGGTCTCTGAGTAGTCAAGCGTGGTTAAATCGGCATTTACAAAACTTATGAGATGGCTTACATTTCGCTCAACTGCCATTTGCCGGGCATAGGCGATATTTTCAGTGCTGATATCAACAGCGGTAACTTTACATCGAAATTCTGCCGCAAGATTACAGGATGCATCACCATAGCCGCATCCCAGATCGAGCACTTTACTTGATGGATTAACGCCGCTGAATCGTGCTGCTGCAAAGGAGAACTCTTTACCTGCCGGTGATGTGTAATTCGAATTCAGATCAGTAACCATTTATTGTTCCCATTGTTACAGGTTAGATACATACCTAAATCCATTTGCACCTGATTACTTATATCAGGTGAAGTTTAATCTTATCTGACTTTCAAAAATATTACAAGGCTTAACACCAGAAGAACAACTGAGATTATATGAAACCGCCATGCTATCTTTGATTTTATCTGAAACTCGCCAGCATACAATCCACTTTTACGCATCTTTATCTGAAAATGATGATGAATGGGAGCCATCAGAAAAATACGTTTTTTAGTCATCTTGTAATACCCGATTTGAAGAAATACAGAGATAAACTCCATAATGAATATGAAGCAGACGATCGGGATAAACGCTCCTGCTTTGGTAAAAATAAAAATGATACCGATAAGGCCGCCAAGCCCGACTGAGCCACTGTCGCCCATAATCACACTTGATGGCGGAGAGTTGAACCATAGATACGCAAGCAGCGTTCCGATAACAGCACCAATAAGCGGCAATAACTCCTGAAGGCCAACGATATGTGGAATTAAAAGATAATTTGCCCAGTGTGCATTACTTGACACAAACGAAATGGTTCCGACGAAGACGAGGCTTGTTATTGATGGCACCGTGGCGAGTGTATCAAATCCGTCGGTGAAATTCACTCCATTTGCAAGCACTGCAATGGTAAGTGTCATAAATGGTATGAACAGCCAGAAGGGAAGATAGGGGAAACTTTTGTTAATACCAAAAAATGGTATGTTGATTGTTCCGTTTATATTTGGAATCAGTCTATAGGCTGCGATCGCAACAACAAGCGATATCAAAATATAGAGAAACAGGCGTAACCCCGCCGAAATTCCATCAGCTTTATATTGAAACTCCTGCTTTGTCATCTGGCCAAGTGCCACTTTCTTTTTATTCACCACTTTGGCAATATCATCTACAGCACCGATAATCCCGAAAAAAACATAGATGATCAGTGCTGATACAACGTACGAATTAAACCTGACAGTGATAAGTGTCGTAATGGCTACAATTACAAGAAAAAGAATACCTGCGGGCATAACCGGTTCATGAGCTTTCTCTTTTGATTCAAATTCGGATGTCATATTGAATTTACGGAGGAACTTAATAAACGGCGGCATAAAAAGCATTGCAAGAAGAAATGCTAATACAGTCGCAACACCGGTACTGAGTAGACGACTGTTCAAAGCGTAGAGATTGGTATGACTGTAAAGAAATTCGATTAGCATGTAATATCCCGGATGTAAAATATTCGGACACTTGAGAATGTTTAACAGTTACAGAACGTAATTGTTAATAAACATTACAATTATTTGGATTTAAAAATAATTTAACGCGTTCAATTGTAAAAGAGACATCTGGTAATAATTAAATACCGATTATCCTCTGGTAAAGAGTATTGCGGTGAGCATCAAAATTATAGTAAGAGATGATCAATTAATGCGTTGCAACTTTTCCGAAAAACACATTCCTGCACCTGAAATAAATTATCTTATAGATCACTTTTTTTAGAAGGAAACAGAGCTTATGGGTGCACTTATTCTTGATGGTAAAGCGTTGGCGAAAGCAGTTGAAGCACAGCTAAAGGAACGGGTTGATTCATTTAAGGAAAAAACCGGAGGATCAATACCACTGCTTGCAACAATTCTTGTCGGATCAGATCCCGCTTCTGCAACGTATGTGAAAATGAAGGGGAATGCATGCGCCCGGGTTGGAATAGAGTCCCGCCGGATAGAAATGCCCGAATCAACAACTACCGAAGAATTACTGGAGCAGATTGATGTACTCAACGAAGATGACCAGATTTTTGGTATCCTGCTGCAGCACCCGGTTCCTGATCAGATTGATGAACGTGCAGCGTTTGATAGAATTGCGATCGAAAAGGACGTTGATGGCGTAACGTGCCTGGGATTTGGAAAAATGGCAATGGGTGAATTTGCATACGGCAGTGCTACTCCGGCAGGAATCATGACACTCCTTGAAAGCTATAATATCCCTATTGAAGGAAAACATGCTGTTGTTGTCGGTCGCAGTCCGATTCTTGGAAAACCGATGGCTATGATGCTTCTCAATAAAAACGCCACAGTCACCATCTGCCACTCAAAAACCAAAGATCTGGCATCAATTATCAAGACTGCGGATATTGTCGTTGGTGCTGTCGGAAAACCCGAATTTATCAAAGGTGAATGGATCAAGGCTGGGGCTGTTGTTGTTGATGCCGGGTATCACCCGGGCAACGTCGGTGATATTGATCTCAAGTCGGTAATCGATCACTGCAGTGCTTACACACCGGTTCCTGGTGGTGTCGGCCCGATGACCATTGCCACACTTATTACTCAGACAATGATTTCGGCAGAACGGCGTATCGAATAGATCAAATGTTCCAATCCATGGATGCACAGCGAATAGAGAATGCTTATGTAATTTCAGGAGGCATAACTGTGTGTTCGTGCTAAACTGATCTGAATAAATCTTCCCGCCCAGGATTATCCAGATCGGGATCTCAGATGATTTTTTATGAATCGGATACCTGGTAACGTATGAAAATGCAATGGCTTGATGAACTGAATACTGCTCAGAAAAAGGCAGTCACCTTTGGCAATGGCCCCTTACTTGTCGTGGCGGGTGCAGGTAGCGGCAAAACAAAAACTCTTGCAAGCCGTGTTGCCTATCTGGTATCAAATGGAGTTTCGCCCGAGCGTATCCTGCTTCTGACCTTTACCCGCAGGGCATCACGGGAGATGCTAAGCCGTGCATCGCAGATTCTTGGTGATGAATCGGTGCTTTCTCAGGTCTGGGGAGGGACGTTTCATGCCGTTGCCAACAGACTTTTGAGAATCTATGCACAGGCATTGTCCATATCTCCGGACTTTACCATTATCGATCAGTCCGATAGTGAAGATCTGCTTGATGTGATCAGGACTAAACGGTGTGATACAGCCAAAAAATCACGTTTTCCCCGGAAGGGAACGCTGCTTGCAATCTACTCAAGGAGAATGAACAGCGGTGATGATCTTGACTACATCCTCAAAAAGTTCTTTCCATGGTGCGAACGCTGGAAAACGGAGCTGAAGGATATTTTTAAGGAGTACGTGGCGCACAAACAACGCCAGAATATTCTCGACTATGATGACCTGCTGCTCTACTGGTTCTATCTGCTTGATGATCCAAAAAGTGCAGCACATGTCGAAGGACGGTTTGATCATATTCTCGTCGATGAATATCAGGATACCAATAAACTGCAATCCGATATTTTACAAAGGATGCGTAAAACCAATAAGAATATCATGGTTGTCGGTGATGATGCCCAGAGTATCTATAGTTTCAGGGCTGCGACGGTACGCAATATGCTTGATTTTCCGAAAACGTTTGACAATACAGAAGTTATCACCCTTGAACACAATTACCGGTCAAGCAGTTTTATTCTTGACACAACAAACAGGGTGATTGCGCAGGCAAAGGAACGCTACTCGAAAAATCTGTTCTCCACACGTAATGACGGTACAAAACCGCAGCTTATTACCTGTAAAGATGAACAGCATGAGGCCGATATTGTTGTAGAGAAAGTGCTGGCCAATTTTGAATCCGGTATTGCACTTCATGATCAGGTTGTGCTGTTTCGTGCCGGTTCACACAGCGCAGCACTTGAACTCGCGTTGACAAAGAAAAATATCCCGTTTCATAAATATGGAGGTTTGCGTTTCCTTGAGGCTGCACATGTAAAGGATTTCATCTCCTACGTGAGGATACTTGAAAACAAACAGGATGAGATCGCATGGTTCCGGGTGCTTCAACTGATAAAAGGAATCGGTCCCGCAAGTGCGGGTGCGATCTACACCCATTTGACTGCGAATAACTTCGATATCGATGAACTTGACAATGCGCCGGTTGCTACCGATGCCCGCAGGGAACTGCATCATTTTCAGCGGATGCTTCAGGATATTAACCGTAAGGATGATGCATCACTTATATCGCAGCTTGAACGGATCAGCCTTTATTATCTTCCTTTACTTGATGAAAATTATGATAATCCGCAGCCGCGCCGCAATGACATTGAACATATTATTCAGTTGTCGCAGTCAAGCCGCTCCCGTACACAGTTTCTGTCCGATCTTATACTCGACCCTCCGGCATCAACCAGTGATCTTGCCGGGCCGGGGCATCGTGATGAAGATCATCTTGTTTTGTCAACAATACATTCATCAAAGGGCTGTGAGTGGGATACCGTTTTTCTGATACACGCTGCGGATGGCTGCCTGCCGTCGGATATGGCAACCGGTGATGATAACGACATCGAGGAGGAGCTGCGGCTTGCGTATGTTGCAATGACCCGTGCCAAAAACCATCTTTATGTAACATGGCCGATGCGGTTCTATTCGAAACCGTCAACGTTTACCGATCATCATGTGTACGGTCAGTGCAGCCGTTTTTTCAGTAGCGAGGTAAAAGAAACAATGGAACTCGTTGTCGATAATGAGGAAACACAGCAGGATGAAGCAGTGTCGCTGGCACCGGTGGAGGATGTAAAAAGTAAATTGAGAAATTTTTGGGATTAGTGTATAATAGGGAAGTATTACACACCTGGCAATGTAATTTAAGGAAATGGAGTGATATATGAATAGGTTAACACGAGTCGCAGCATTTGCGGTTACAGTAGTTTCAGTGGTATTACTGTCGTGCAGTTCAGTAAACGATGCAATAAGGCCGTTATTATTGTCTGAAGCGGATGAAATCGCTATGGGAAACAAATTCAGTCTGCAGATATCGGCTGATACGGTGACCTATCCCACATATAAGGGGAATGCCGCAGTGTCAAAATATATCGATTCACTGGGGCAAGTGATTGCTGCAACACAAACAGACTGGCCATCACTCAAGTTCTCGTTCAATGTCGTAAAAAATGACACAATGATCAATGCCTTTGCAGTTCCCGGCGGGCATGTTTATGTATATACCGGTCTGCTTCTTGCTGCGGAAAATGAGTCACAGGTGGCTGGAGTTATTGCTCATGAAGTCGCGCATGTTACAAAACATCACAGTGCTAATATGCTTATAAAACAAAATGCGGTTGGAACGATCAACGACATTTTATTTGGTAGTGAAGCGTCGTCGCTTAAAGCTGTTACGGAGCTCCTTGGCGGACTTGTGTTTTTAGATTTTAGCAGAAAAAATGAATATGAGTCCGACAGTTGTGCTGTTGCCTATACCAAAGCGGCTGGAATGAACCCACAAGGGATGAGCCAGTTTCTTGGTGTTCTTCAAAAACAATATGGTGATGGCCCCAGAATTTTAGAGCCTTTTGAAAAATTAACATCAACCCATCCGCCAGTTTCCGAACGTATTTCGGAGGTTGATGGAATCATACAGCGGTCGGGTGCAGATACAAACGTGAGTCTCAAATCGACTGAGTATGCTGCGATTAAAGCGTTGATAAAGTGAAACATTAGGATACACAGTTTTTATACGGTAAAGGATTACTGCAACATTCTTTACCGTATTTCTGCCATAGTCTTCCGCTTTTTACAATCAAGTTTGAACCAGAAAATGCCGATACATATAGAAGTATCATCATTAGCATATAAACAAGCAGGGACGAACTATGGAACTTCCGAAGATAACATCTGTTGTATCAGCGTACACATCTATTCCAGTAAGTGTTCCTGCTGAGACAAAATCAACACAAATGGGAACATCAACGCTCAGGCAGGAACCTGATACTGTAGAACTATCTCCTCAGGCCGCTGCACTGGCAAAGGCAGTTAACGCAGCCGCAAAGAAGATTGAATCATCATGGAACCGGGGTGATCCTGTTCCTCCAATGTTTGTATCCAATGAAAAGCAAATTGACATTATTAAAAAGGATATTCTTAATAAGTCAACCATACCCCTGGATTATAATACCGTTTTAAAGGCTGCTGAAACATTGTGGAAAAATGCGGGGTACCGGCTTGATACTGCATCTTCGCCACCAAATACGAATGGTTCCGGCAATGCCTATAATTTTTTAAAACAAACTGATCGTTTGGAGCTGGATAAGATCTATGAGCAGGCTGAAGCTGATGGATTGGATGCATCCCGAATTGCTGGCGATGCAGCATTCCCTATTGCACTACAACGAATGAAAGAAGTCGACATTGCAAACGGTGGCGTTTACTATGATGAATCATACATCACACCTTTATCAAAAGAGGAATGGGCATTTCTCAATTACGTTGACAGGTTGAATGAAATTCGTTCAAAGATGCATCTTGATACTTACGATCCCGGTAAAGTTACTTCCGCCATGAAAAATTCAGACAATCTTGCTGGATTGTTTCAGGAGATGCTTGACAATAAAAAACCGGAGTTGCTGTTCAGTAGTATTGAAACTGCTTCTATTGTACAAACCCTTTTTAAATCGTATGTACAAACCCTTTTTTAAATTGTATCCGAGCTATATAACTCTGAAATCAGCTTACCAACAGTAAATATCTGATTATATCCTGATCCCCGGGTCCCATCGGGATCAAATCTTTATAGAACACATGAAGACAAAAACATTCCGGGTCCCATTAGGGACGATATATTTATTATCCATCTCGCAAGAAAATTTAATTTTCTCCATTGTACTTAGAATCAATTCGGAGCTCAATTGAACTCTTTTTTTCCACTCAGAATGTAGTCGAAGGGCATTTGAATACCTTTTTAGTCTCAGAATCACTTGAAGCACAATTGAATTTATACTGTATCCAGAGTGCTACAATGCAGAAATGGAGCACTCTTTTTAAAAGATTCTATTCAATTCCAGGTCTTGCCCGTTTATTCCGCCTGTGCCTCTATTTATATTGTTAGACAAGGTGTTCAATTTTGTTTATACAAATTTTTTACAAACTCGGGCGATGATAACAAATAATACTACCGTTAAAATTGAAACTACTTTTGCATTAAAATCCGATTGATGATAAACGGTTACAGGAGAATGCTGCATGAAAACTGTCAGGGATGCGTGTGTTGTTCAAAAAAATGCTTTTGAAATCAATGTTGGAGACCAGATTGAGCAACTGGATCAGATCATCTCAACGACCGATGGTACCGACTATTTTGCAAAAACGTTTATCACTGATGGTATGCGGGCATTACTCCACAAGGGTATCGCACGCCTCGCAGGAAAAACCAACGATTCAATTTTTCATCTTAAACAGGCGATGGGTGGCGGTAAAACACACGTAATGGTTGGTTTTGGCCTGCTTGCAAAAGACCCCGCACTCAGAAACAAACTAATCAATGACATACCCTATCAATCAGCATTTAAAAATGTTAGGATAGCAGCGTTTAATGGCCGGAATAATCCGCCAACATTTTTATGGGGTGAAATTGCAAAACAACTTGGTAAACAACAGTTATTTACAGAATTCTGGGATGCAGGAGCAAAAGCACCCGATGAAACCGCATGGCTCCGGCTCTTTGATGGGGATGAACCGGTATTAATTCTGCTTGATGAAATGCCACCCTATTTTCACTACCTCAGCACTCAGGTCTCCGGTATGGGCACTGTTGCAGATGTACTCACACGGGCATTTGCAAATATGCTTACCGCTGCTCAGAAACGAAAAAACGTCTGTATTGTCGTTTCTGATCTTGAAGCCGCCTATGCCACCGGTGGCAAGCTGATTCAAAAAGCACTCGATGATGCCAAACAGGAAATTGGTCGCGCTGAAATCAGTATCACCCCTGTCAATCTGGAATCAAGTGAAATATATGAAATCCTGCGTAAACGATTGTTTGTTTCTTTACCTGATAAGAATATAATTCAGGATGTCGCGCAAGCATTTGCAAAGAAACTCAGTGAAGCTGCGAAAGCAAAAGCGGTTGAGCGAAGTGCGGAATCGCTTGCTGATGAAATCATGGAAACCTACCCATTTCACCCGCGCTTTAAAAACCTTGTTGCGCTTTTTAAGGAAAACGAAAAATTCAAACAGACGCGCGGACTGATGGAACTTGTTTCCCGTCTGCTGAAATCAGTCTGGGAACGAAATGATAACGACGTGTTTCTTATCGGAGCACAGCATTTTAATCTGGATCTGCCCGAGGTACGGGAAAAACTCTCCGATATTTCCGAAATGCGTGATGTGATCGCGATGGATTTATGGAATCAGCAGCATTCTGCGCATGCGCAGTTAATTGATATTAATTCCGGTCGGTCCAATGCCTCTGAAGCGGGAACGCTTTTGCTTACTGCCAGCTTGTCAACTGCGGTCAATGCCGTAAAAGGGTTGACCGATGCAGAACTGCTCGAATGCCTGATATCACCACTTAATGAACCCAGTGATTACAGACTTGCATTTACCGAGCTACACAAAGTTGCATGGTATCTCCACCAGACTGTTGAAGGGAGATACTACTTTGACAGACAGGAAAACCTGACCAAGAAGCTTCAGGGATATGCCGATAAGGCTCCACAGAATAAGGTTGACGAACTGATACGAACCAGACTTAATGAGATGTATACCCCAAAAACACGGGAAGCATATGAAAAGGTACTGCCATTGCCAATTATGGATGAGGCTGAAGCACAGCTCAAACAATGCAGGACACTTCTTATTGTCAGCCCGGATGGTAAGATTCCACCAGAAGTTGTTAACCAGTTTTTTGGTTCATTGACCGTTAAAAACAATCTGCTGGTACTCACTGGTGAAAAATCACAGTTTGCAAGTGTTGAAAAAGCGGCACGGCATCTGTATGCAGTAATGAAAGCTGACAACGAAATTACCGCCTCGCATCCACAGCGTAAAGAGTTTGATGAGAAAAAAGCACAATACGAGCAGGATTTTCAAACCACCATTCTTTCCGTTTTTGACAAGCTATTTTTCCCCGGTGCGCAAAGTTCAGTACCGGTATTGCGTTCAAAAGCACTTGATACTACCTATCCGTCAAATGAAGTTTACAACGGAGAACGGCAGATTATTAAAACGCTTATTTCCGACCCGATCAAGTTGTATACAGATGTTGGGGCAAATTTTGATGCACTTAAATCACGGGTTGAGGCGCTTCTTTTTGGAAATCAGAATGATATGCGTAAAAACGATCTCTCTGATAAATTAAAACAGCACCCGCAAATGCCCTGGATGCCACCAAAGGGACTTGATCTGCTAATTCAGGAATGTTGTCAACGCGGGTTATGGGAAGATCTTGGTAATGGGTATATAACAAAAAAACCAAAACCTAAAGCCACAGGCGTTCAGATACATGGACTCACCGATCCGGATGACTTTGGTACGGTTCGTCTGAAAGTTGAAGCATTAAACGCAGGCCCGGCTCCCCGTATTTATTTTGCAGAGGATGCATCAGTGAGTGAACAATCACAAATCCTGAAGGAAAATGAACTTGTTACCAAAGCGCTGCGCGTACAGTTTCTTGTTGTAGACCCGACAGGAAAGAACAATACAGGGACTCCTGTTTGTTGGGAAAATACATTGGTATTACGCAACCGCTATGATGAAACAGCCCGGAAAGTTGAGCTTTTTGTTGCACCCCGCGGTACGATACGGTATACGCTTGACGGATCGGAACCACGAAACGGCACAGAATATACAGAGCCTGTATCGTTATATTCACAGGATGAAATCAGGATGCTATGCCTTGCAGAATGCGAAGGGCTTGAGACACGACGGGAGTTTATTTTTAAGGCTGAAGGCGAAAAGGGAATAAGTCTTGTACGCACTGAGCCTGCAACTATCTATACGGTAAAACCGAAACGTCTTGACTCAGCGGCAAAAACCTATGAGGGTTTAACCATTGCCCGCGAAAAAGGTGTTGAATTTGAGCAGGTGATGCTTTCTATTGGCAGCGGCTCGAAAGTAATATCTCTTACATTAGGAGAAATCCGGCTCAGTGCAGAGGTGATTGAGAAACTACTTAATGATCTTAAAGCGTTAGTGCCGGTCGATTCACCGGTATTAATGCAATTTAAGCGCGCGCATTTCGCATCGGGATTTGACCTTGAACAGTTTACTCAAAAACTTGGCATTGAACTTGAACAAAATGAGGTCCGGCAGCAATGAGTGCAACAGACGGTTTTGGTGCATCAATCGCATTCGGTGCACATCATTTTATAGCAGATATCCCGGTTGCACCCCGTGAACCTGTAGAAATTATTGAAGATTTCGGTTTTAACGGACATGAAACAAAAAAAGAGATTACTGAGTGCAGGGTCATTCTTGCCCGTGAATTATGGAGTGCCATTCGGGATCAGGCGCGGGCAGATTTTAATGAGCGGTTAAAAAAGAAGAAAATGCAGACTGGTGCCTGGAGTACCGGCAAGAATAAACTGGACCGGTTTCTTGGTAAAGAGCTTTGTGTCCTTGCCTGGGCTGCCGAACATGCAACGATTGATGAGTGTGCTATTATTTGTCAGAAGTGGTCTGCACTACGCCCTGAGGAACGCTGGTGGCTCTTCGCAAAAACGGCCGCAGAAGCCGGGAGTGATAAAGATACCACTCGCGGCTGGCGCAAAGCACTGTATTGTGCTCTCTCTGATGGCACCAGTATTAAAGTTGACAAAAAAATAGTTCCGAAAAACAGAAAAAATAAAACAGATGAACCACTCCCCAATTTATTCGATTTTATTGAAGGATAACCGGTATGCTTAAAAAGATTGTACTTCGTTTATACTTGGTAAGATCAGGAAATTGCCAGGAGCCGATGCAAACAACATGACTACTTCATTGACAAAATTTATTGAGCGCGCAGACATAAACCTGTTCCCCGCTGGAAACCCGGCGGTTTTACCACCGGAAATTGCAGCTCTTCTTGACTGGATGACATCAAATGCTTGAACCCTTTGTATGGAAAGATAAACCTGCACTAATTGAACACCTCTTCCCGGTTCAGAAACTATCGGTCGAAAGTTTTAAGGAGCAGATGGCTGGTTCCGGGAAAACGTTAACTGCTCTTGGCAGCTACTGGAAGGGTCGAAAACCACTCATTCTTAATAAGGCATGTATACTTGGTTCGTTGCTTCCCTTTACAGGTGATTTAAAACGGGATCTTGAAATATTTGAAATGCTTATGGGTATGGATAATGAGTCCATCGAAATTCGTCTCATTGAAAAGAATGCCAAACAGGCTGATCTTTTTAGAGTGCATGAGCGTTCCGCACAGTATCATGTCAAGTACAAAGATTTTGTTCGTGATGCATGCAGGCCGGAGGAGTGTGATCGTTCACTTTTCGACCATATCTGGAAGGAAGTTAATGAGCATCTTGGTACATCTGCAAAAACATTTCCCGAATTAGTTGAGCAAATGGGAATTGCCCGATTTGGACACAGGCCAAGAGTTGCGGACGTATTCAGTGGTTCCGGCCAGATTCCGTTTGAGGCTGCACGATTGGGATGTGATGTATACGCATCCGACCTTAACCCGATTGCCTGTTTGTTAACGTGGGGCGCATTTAATATCGTCGGTGCACCAACTGATAAAAGAAAAAAACTGGAAATTGAACAGAAACAATTGACAGAAAAAGTGCAGGCTGAAATTGATGCATTGAATATTGAATCTGATGGGAACGGATGGAAAACAAAGGTCTTTTTATATTGTGTTGAAGTAATATGTCCGGAGACTGGATGGAAAGTCCCGCTCTTGCCCACGCTAATTATTAGCAAAGGATACCGTGTAGTTGCCCGGCTTGTGCCTGTTAGTAAAGCGAAACGATACGATATTTCTATTGAGTATGTAACAACAAACGAAGAGGTAGAAGCAGCAAAAAACGGTACTGTTCAGGATGGTGAAATGGTACATTGTCCGGATGGTGTAACTACCCACAGAGTAAAAATAGCTACACTACGTGGTGATTATACAGAAAATGGTGAAACAAAAAATCGCTTGCGTTTTTGGGAGAAGACCGATTTTTATCCAAGAGAAGATGATATTTATCAGGAACGGCTCTATTGTATTCAGTGGATGAGGAAGAAAAATAAATCCAACCGGGACGAATACCAATTTCGTTCTGTAACACCAGCGGATCTTGAGCGTGAAAACAAGGTAATTGACATCGTCAGAAAGAACATTGTCGAGTGGCAGGAAAAAGGGTGGATTCCTGACATGAAAATTGAACCTGGTGATAAAACGGATGAACCTATCAGGTCTCGCGGTTGGAACTATTGGCACCATTTGTTTAATCCTAGGCAGCTATTAATGCTTGGTTTAGCTAATAAGTATAGTTGTGCAATAACTAAATTTGCATTAACTTCGATGTGTGATTTAAATGCAAGGATATGCAGATGGAACAATAGCGCATCGAAAGGCGCAGGTGGCAACACTTCTAATGTTTTTGATAACCAAGCTTTAAACACATTGTATAATTATGGTTGTAGAAGTTTTACATATATTAGTTATTACATTAAGTCAACATTCAAACAATTTCCTATTAATAGTTCTGTTTGCATCTCTTCACATTCTGCGCAAGAACTTGCAACAGAAAACGATATATACATCACTGACCCGCCATATGGCGATGCTGTAAAATACGAAGAAATAACCGAATTTTTTATAACATGGCTACGCAAAAATCCACCTGTTGAATTCGCGCACTGGACATGGGACAGTCGCCGCTCTCTTGCTGTCAAGGGTGAAGATGATGGCTTCAGGCAGGGTATGGTTGCAGCATATCGTAAAATGGGCCAGATGATGCCCGATAATGGTATACAGGTACTCATGTTTACTCACCAGAGCGGTTCGATCTGGGCCGATATGGCAAATATTGTCTGGGCTGCCGGTTTACAGGTAACTGCAGCATGGTATGTCGTTACCGAAACCGATTCTGCACTGCGTCAGGGAGCCAATGTCACCGGAACGGTGTTACTCGTGCTCCGTAAACGTATTGAACGCAAAGAATCTTTTCGGGATGAACTTGGCTGGGAGATTGAAGACGCGGTACGCAAACAGGTCGAAAGCCTTACCGGACTTGACAAAACGGTCCGTGAAGAGAACTCCGAAGGGCTCTACAACGACGCCGATATCCAGATGGCCGGATATGCCGCAGCACTACGGGTTCTTACCACCTATTCTGTAATTGACGGAAAGGATATGGAAACGGAAGCGACCGCACCGCGTAAAAAGGGAGTCAAGAATTTTGTCGATGAACTAATAGATTTTGCGGTACAGACTGCGGTACAATTCCTTGTTCCCATTGGTTTTGAAAAAGAGCAGTGGCAGCGCCTTGCACCAATAGAACGGTATTACCTCAAGATGGTAGACATGGAGGCACAAGGGGAAAAGTTGCTTGACAACTACCAGAATTTCGCAAAAGCATTCCGTGTACATCATTTCGACGCCCTTATGGCAAGTGCAAAAGCAAACGCAGCACGTATGCGTACCGCAGAGGAATTTAAAGGTGAACTGATGAGCGGTTCCGCAGAAATTGCATCAACAACCCTGCGGGCATTATTGTATGCTATGTATGAAGTACAGCGAGACACCGAAATTGACGATGTCCTACTGCATCTAATGACCAATTGCGGCCCGAATTACCTTCAGGTAAAACCACTCCTGATTATCATGGCAGATTTTCTTGCAACAAAACGGGAAGATCTCAAACCGATGCACCTTTACGAAAAAGAAGCATCCTCAGCACGGGTGCTTGCCGAGGCAATAAGAAATCAGAGATTGTAATTTGACAGAATACTAATAGAAAGGTTGTATGATGGCTCAACGATCATCACCAAATAAAAAGCCTGCAGTACCCAGAATAGAATCGATAAGTGTGAAAAATTATCGTGCTCTGAAAAGTATCACCTTAGAGAAGCTCACACCTATGACGGTGTTACTCGGTCCTAACGGAAGTGGTAAATCGACAATTTTTGATGTATTTAATTTTTTATCGGAGTGCTTTCAATTTGGACTGCGGCACGCATGGGACAGGCGCGGAAGAGGTAAGGAATTAAAGAGTCGTGGTGCTGATGGTCCGATTGTATTTGAACTAAAATATCGTGAACAACCGAAAATGCCGGTGATCACGTATCATCTGGCAATTGACGAAGGAAAAAAAGGGCCTGAGGTTGTTGAGGAATGGTTGCAATGGCGACGTGGAGAACAATATGGTCAACCATTTCGTTTTATAGATTTCAGGAAAGGCATCGGAAAAGCAGTTAGTGGTGAAATGCCTGACAAAGAAGATAAACGGATTGAGACAAATCTTCGTTCTGCTGATTTGATTGCGGTAAATACACTTGGGCAATTTTCAGAACACCCCCGGGTTGCTGCGTTAAGGGAGTTTATAACCGATTGGTATGTCTCCTATTTATCAATCGATCAGACACGCAGCCAGCCGGAAGCTGGTCCGCAGGAGCGTTTAAGCAAAAGTGGGGATAATTTACCCAATGTAATCCAATATCTTAAGGAACAGTATCCCGAACGTCTGAAAAAAATATTTAAAATTCTCCAGCAGCGAATACCCCGACTGGAGCGGGTTGATGCAGAACCAATGCCTGACGGCCGTCTTCTTTTGCAAATTAAAGATGCGCCTTTTGATAAACCCGTTCTATCTAAATTCGCTTCAGATGGAACGATGAAGATGTTATCATATTTAACTCTTTTGCACGACCCGGAGCCTCCTCGTTTTATCGGAATTGAGGAACCGGAGAACTTTCTTCACCCAAGATTATTGCCGGAACTTGCTGAAGAGTGCAGAGCGGCTTCTGAGAAAAGTCAACTGCTTATTACGAGCCACTCTCCTTTTTTACTTAATGCAATGAAAGCAGAAGAGGTAAGGATTCTCTACAGGGACCAGACTGGATTTACAAAAGTAGTCACTGCATCAGATATTAAAGGTATTCAGGAAATGCTTGAACAGGGAGCATCTCTGGGTTATTTGTGGATGGAAGGTCATTTTGGACTGGGTGATCCGTTAGTCAATGCAGGTGCACCAAAAGAGCTTAAAAAAAGGTCCAGATGATGGTTGAAAAATTAATTGTATTTGTCGAAGAGTATTCAATGGAAGCCGCACTTGAAATACTTTTGCCCAAACTTCTTAAAGGGATCACTTTTCAGATTATCCGGTTTCAGTGTAAAAACGACATGCTTAAGCAGCTACCTTTACGTCTTAAGGGGTATAGCAGTTGGCTGCCGGCAAACTGGTCTATTCTGGTACTGGTAGACCGGGACGATGATGATTGCAAAGCACTGAAACGTGAACTTGAAAAACACTGTGCTACAGCCGGGTTACTCACCAGAACTGCAGCAAAAGTCGGGCAGAAATTTAAAGTAACAAATCGCATTGTGATAGAGGAACTTGAATCGTGGTATTTTGGAGATTGGCAAGCGGTAAAAACAGCCTACCCCAAAGTCAATGCTAACATTGCAGGCAAAGCAGCATACCGTGATCCGGATTTAATAAAAGGCGGTACCTGGGAAGCACTTGAGCGTGTTTTAAAAAACTCCGGATATTTTTCTACAGGACTTCGCAAAATAGAATGTGCACGAACGGTAACTCCACACATGAACGTTAATGTGAACCGCTCTAAAAGCTTTAACGTTTTTTATCAGGCAATTACAAAGATTCTGAATGGGAGCATTGGTTAAGGAATACTATTTATGACACTCCGCAGATTCTCATCACGTACAGAAAACCTTGACAAGGAATTCTTATCAGTAATTCTTAAAGGCGCAACAGTATACCATCGCATAGCCGGATATTTTCGAAGTTCAATATTTGAACTTGTCGGTGAGGAGATCGCTGCTATCCCTGAAGTCAAAATACTCTGCAACAGTGAACTTGACCTTATAGACTTTCAGGTCGCAAGCGGACGGGATAGTGCCCTCAAGGAAAAGTGGAATCAGGTTGATGTCGCATCCGAATCAATTCTTTACAAAGATCACTACAGAAAACTTAAAGACCTGCTGACAAAAGGCAACGTGGAAATAAGAGTTGTCCCACGGGAACGGCTATTTCTTCATGGCAAAGCCGGTGTTATACATTACCCTGATGGACGCCGGGTATCATTTATCGGTTCTGCCAATGAGACAAAGAACGCTTTCGCATCAAACTATGAACTTGTATGGCAGGACGACGATACTGCAAGTGCAGAATGGGTTGAAGCAGAATTTGCAGCACTCTGGAATGATGCCATCCCACTTCCCGATATTATTATCTCCGAAATTAACCGCGTCGCAGAACGTCAGGAAATAAAAGTTGATACACTTGAGGCAGATGCAATTCCTGCTGCAGCAATGGTGGAAGCGCCTCTTTACAGAGGTGGAGAACAGCTCCAACCTTGGCAACGGTCTTTTGTTGCGCTCTTTATTGAACACCGGGCAAAATATGGAAAATGTCGCCTGCTGATTGCCGATGAAGTTGGATTAGGAAAAACGCTTTCAATGGCGACAAGTGCGCTTGTTTCTGCACTTCTTGATGATGGCCGGGTGCTTATTCTTGCTCCGTCAACACTGCTGTTTCAATGGCAGGTCGAACTGAAAGACCGGCTTGGCATACCAAGTGCAGTCTGGTCTTCTCAAAAGAAAGTCTGGATAGGGTCCGAAGGACAGCAATTATCGGTCAAGGGGCTATCTGAAACCATTAAAAATTGTCCTTGTCAAATTGCGATTGTCTCCACAGGGCTTATTTTTCATCAATTCGATGGACATCAGTTTGGCCGCGAAGCAGCAAACTTACTCGCGCTTAATTATGGAACGGTGATACTTGACGAAGCGCATAAAGCACGTGTAAAGGGCGGCATTGGACTATCAGCCGATGAGCCAAACAACCTGCTCTATTTTATGAAATGTATAGCAAAAAAAACACGACATTTACTTTTAGGTACAGCGACCCCTATTCAAACGCGGGTTAGTGAACTTTGGGATCTGCTTGAAATTCTTAACACCGGCGCAGAATTTGTACTTGGTGATGCTCTTTCATCATGGCGCGATAGTAATGCTGTTATTCCGTATATTACCGGCAAGGAGGATGTTCACTCAAC
>CAYMGX010000051.1:0-28428 GCA_964390065.1 uncultured Fibrobacter sp.
CAAGTAGCAAGTAGCAAGTAGCAAGTAGCAAGTAGCAAATAGCAAATAGCGATTGTATCGTAATAACACCTTATAAGGAGAATATATATGAAAAAAATTTTGTATTGCTTTGCAGCGATCGTTTTTTGTCAATCTTTTACTTTTGCGGAAAATCAATTTTCTGCAAAGATCGGCCCCGCCTGGCCGTCATCACTCTGGGAAACCGAAAAACCGACAGCCTGGGATGCCGGCCTTCAGAGTGGAGTAGTATTTGATAAAAGAGTAAGTATCGGTGGGGCACTTGATTTTCTTTGGAATAATGATGCAAAAGAAACTTCACTGGGAAATGAAACTTATCAGGTAAGTGTAAAACAGCGGACATTTATGTTTCCGGTTTGTGCCTATTTATCAATTACTCCGCTGCCGGATCTCATACTTTCACCCAGTATCAGCGGTTATGTTGGATTAAACACTATGTATTTCACTTACAGAGGCGACAGTACAAGAATAGCAACATCGACAAAAGAAGGACGAGTTGATGGTAACGGGTGGTATATGGGACTTATCTGGAAAATCGCTGCTGACGCTGTTTTACGCATCGGAGATAACAGTTCTCTTTTTGCCGGACTTGAATATCAGTGGTCAAAACCTCGTAAACTTGGCGAGAGTGAGGGGAATTTGTATCTACGCCGTAATATGAGCGGTCTTGGTGTCCGTATGGGTATAAAGGTGGATTACTGAAATGCGGATAGTGTTACAGCGTGTCAAGCGTGCACAGGTTACTGTTGATAATAACATTGTCGGCAGGATTGACAAGGGCATTATGCTGCTGCTTGGTGTACATCACGATGATACCCGGGAAACAGCCGATTTTCTTGTACAAAAATGCATCGACCTGCGTATTTTTTCTGACAGCGATGACAAAATGAATTTATCACTCAAAGATGTAAACGGTTCGGCCCTTATTGTATCGCAATTTACTCTGTATGGCGACTGCAGTAAAGGCCGCAGGCCAAGTTTCATTAACGCAGCCCCACCCCAGCTGGGTAACGAACTGTATGAATATTTTGTTATGCAAATGAGAAAACAAATTAACAATGTGCAAACAGGAACATTCGGTGCCATGATGGATGTCGAACTTGTCAACGATGGACCTGTGACAATGATCTTAGAAAAATAACATAATTGTACGGGCGAATCATTATTCGCCCATATTATTCGCCCACATTATTCGCCAGAATTTATTGACCCAACAAGTAAAAAACATTTTTTCAAAAACGCCCATCAGGCACCTATCAATGATTTTATGATCATTGATTTTGAATCACCATAAACAATGTCACCGTCTTCCATTCGACATCCTTATTATCAAGCTGTGCATGAAGCATGCGTTTGATTTTATCAACCTGCTCTGATGTACCACGCTCTGTAATCCGGCTGCCTAACGATTTACGTCCGGTAACGGCCTCTGTCCTGAACCAGTAATCGATCTCCTTTGGAGCAATTCTTCTGTGGCTTGTATCAATATGTAAACTGCTATGAATCTTGAGCGGTATTGTTTTCTGGATTGTTTCAATAAATGATGCAGAAGTCCAGTTGACGAGCGGATCTGAACCATCATTAAAAAGTTCCTGCTCAGCATCACGTAGCACTTCGAATAGTCCGGTTTCTGTTCTTGTTACATCAATCAGATCTGAGATCCGCTGTCCTTCTGATGGTACTGTTTCAGCAAGCACCAACTTTCCAGGCGCATTCAAGACACTCAGACACTCACTTAAAAACGATACTTTTTGAACGATATTTAAAAGAATATTACGTCCAAGTATTTTGTCAAAACGGACTGAATCCCCTGCGACACTGCAAACATCTTCAATAAAAGAATCAGACTTTTTTCTGATTATTTGCGGACGGGTTAACAGATCCATCCGTGAAACAACAGACATAAGCGTGCTATGTGATTTATCATCATGCGCAACTGCCCACACACTTCCTCCAGGAGTCTGTCGTGATGCTGCAAATGTCAGTAAACCGGTACGGGCGTTACAATCAAGAACAAGATTTTCTCTTTGTAAATCTGCGGCAGCAAGGATTTTCCCACGGATGACACCAAGATGTACACCACGGTTTCCCAGTGTCCGTTCGAGCCATTTGTCACGGTCAGGATCACTTCCATTTCCTGCCAAAGAAAAGATATCCGTCTGCTCCTGCTCAACCATTGCTTCAATCTGGGCCTCACGGTTAAGAGTAACCTTTTCCCTGATACCTTTCTCATACCCCTGATCTGAAGGCTGATAAAATACTTTTCCCTGCATTGACAAAGGAAGATACTGCTGAGCAACCCAGTGGTCACGATATGCATGAGGATACATATAGCCATCACCATGACCAAACCCTTCCTTGTCCCTGTTTCCATCACGTAAATGATTAGGAACATCATCCTTCGCTTCCTGCTGCACCACATTGAGTGCATCAAAGAAAGCCATACTGGAATTGCTTTTTGGAGCAGTCGCAAGATACAAACAGGCATGAGCAAGATGATATCTGCCTTCAGGCATTCCCACATAGTCAAATGCCTGTGCCGCATCCATGACAACACCCAGCGCATGCGGATCTGCCATCCCGACATCTTCGCAGGCAAGAATAATCATTCGTCTGAAAATAAAGCGCGGGTCTTCACCGGCATACACCATTTTCCCCATCCAGTAAAGCGCAGCATCAGGATCAGAACCACGTATCGATTTAATAAATGCAGAAATGGTATCATAATGTACATCACCATCACGATCATACAGCACAGCGCGCTGCTGGATTGATTCTTCTGCAATCTCACGGGTGATATGAATCGCAGAATCCTGCGAAATTGTTGTCGTCTCAACCGCAAGTTCAAGCGCATTAAGTACTCCTCGTGCATCACCGTTTGCAACCTTTACAAGATGCTCCAAAGCATCATCGTCAATGGTTACGTCGCGATTACCATATCCGCGGTCTTTATCATTGATAGCCTGATATGCGACAGCTTTAAGAGCAGTTTCATCAAGCGTACGAAGCTGAAAGATACGTGATCGCGAAACCAGTGCTTTATTTACTTCAAAATACGGATTTTCGGTAGTAGCACCAATAAGAATCAGAATACCGTTTTCAACATGTGGAAGCAGGGCATCCTGCTGTGCTTTATTAAACCGGTGTACTTCATCGACAAAAAGAATCGTTCTCTTTCCGTAAAGCGACAACGTCTTCTGGGCAGAATCAATGGCATCACGGATATCCTTGACACCAGCAAGAACAGCATTTATAGAGATGAAACTGGCTTTTGTTGTATTTGCGATAATTCTCGCGAGCGTAGTTTTGCCGGTACCCGGTGGACCATAAAAAATAAGGCTCGACAATTGATCAATCTGAATCGCCCTGCGCAGCAGCCGCCCCTGGCCAATAATATGTTCCTGGCCAATATATTCATCGAGTGTGCGCGGACGCATCCGGTCTGCAAGTGGTGCATTCCGCTGTATCATCTGTTTTTTTCGTTCTTCAAACAAGTCCATCACCACACCTTGACATGAAGATATTACTCTCTCGCAGTACGGATAACAATGCCCCTGTAATAAGCCCGCAGGATCTGCTCAAATGTCTGGCCGGCTTTTGCACGTGCGATTGTACCGGTCTGGCACATACCCACACCGTGTCCATATCCGGTTCCACTGACCATAACCTCTTTTGCCGTATTTGATGTAATTACAAAATTGGCACTTTTCAAAATAGGATTGCCACTTTGTGAACGTCTGAGAATAAACCGGATCTGATCACCTACTGCAGTATATTTCCAGTTTGATCCGCTGATAACCAGTTCACGAATACGGCCGCATGAATAATTACCGGAAATATCAAATCTCTTAATCGGTAGTTTATACTGCTGTTTTCCATCAATAGTATTCAGTGATGTTATGACTATTTTGTTAAAATCCTCCCTGGACCATCGTTCTTCCCAGCGGAACGATTTTGAGTCTTTACACCAGGCACGTCCGGTGCTGTCTTTATCATTTTCAGACCGCAGGTATTCGAGCATCGGTTTATTTTTCCAGACCTCTTCAATGTTGGCAGTAAAACCCCCGCATGTTGAATGGTAGTAAGCACGGGCAATACTGTCGTTATAAACAAGAATCATCCCTTTTGTCAAACGAATCGCAATATCTGCATCATGATACTCCGGTTTAAAACCACCATAAACCTGATCAGCTACGGTTGCATATAGATCAAAAGAAGCGGTGAGCCGGTCACTGATTTTCTGATAGGTATATGTCCGTGCAGCAATTGCCTGAGCCTTGAGTGCCTCAATACACGTTTTGTCAAGCGTACCAAGTTCAAGCGGCACAACTCCCCGGAGGTATTCCTCGATCGGAAGTTCATTTACAACTGCAAAAGTTGTTTTACTGTCATTATACAACTTCATACTGCCCCGATAGCTATCGGTATTCAAATCAATAACGTTATATTCATTACGGGAAATAAGTGTACATGGCAGATGAACAGTAATTTTCCCCCATGCAGCTTCCATGAGAGCAGTCCCATTCTGCTGCATAAGGACATTCAATCGTCCCCGGAAAACCATAGTCTGCCCTTTAGACTGATGAATTTCCACATTTCCGATTGAGTAAAATGAATACTGAGTCAGCTTCTGTTTTAAAAGCACTCTGACATTGGAACGGTGAACCCCAAATGGTGGATAACGCAGCGAAAATTGTTGCATTGTACCGGAATCTGACACATCAACCTTTGAAGCGGTTTCTGGCATCGCAACGGGAACTGCTATAGAATCCAGTGCAGACGAGAAATCTACTGAATCTGTTATTTTTGTGGTATCAGCATACAAAACTTTTACATTAAGAGAATCTTTAACACCGGGTGATGCGTCAGAATGAGAACGAAGTGTAGTACGGTTGAAAAAACAACCGCACATAATAGAAAAGGAAACAATAACAAGTAACCTTAAAAAGGTAGTTTTTATCACCTTTCAGCCATTTTTTTAAGTTTACCGCTCAGCATTTTTCTTTGTAAAGGACTCACATGGTCGATAATCATGAGACCATTAAGATGATCTGTTTCATGCTGCAATGCGCGGGCAAGAAGCCCATCGGCGTTTTCAATGTTAAACTCATTACCAAATTCATCCTGTGCCTTGACACTTACAAAGACAGGACGAGTCACTTTCAATGTGATACCCGGAAGACTCAGACAGCCTTCTTCATTGGTTGCGGTTTCTTCTGAACGGTAGGTAAATTCAGGATTAATAAGCACGATTGGAGGCTTTTCACCCCCGGTCGCGTCAATGACCGCAAGCTGCAGCGACTCACCAACCTGCGGTGCTGCCAGTCCGACTCCATCTTCTTCGATCATGGTTTCAATCATCTCTTTTACAAGCGATCGCAGTTTATCATCAAATACAGTGACAACAGCACCTTTTTTCCTGAGAACCGGGTCACCATACACACGCACATCCAACACTACTTTTTCTCCTTGGTTTCTTTTGCGTCCTTTGTATCCTTAACATCATCATTTTTAGCCGCTTTGTCAGCAGTTTTTTCATCTTTCTGAATAGTTGCAATCGCAATCTTTGTAAATTCGACATTAGTATTATCAGCGATGCGAACAATTACCGATGTATCCTTTACACTATGAACAACACCCATTATTCCGCCAATAGTGATAATTTTATCACCTTTCTTGAGGCCATCCATCATCGCCTTACGATCTTTAGTTTTTTTCTGTTCCGGTCTGATCATCAGAAAGTAAATAATTGCAAACATGATCAGCATCATCGGGATAATACCCCCAAAGGATGCAGTTGGTGGCGGAACACCTTCCTGGCTTAAAACAGGTACTGCCATTAAAAATACTGATAGTGCTGAGGTTGTCCAAAAACAGCGACGCATTTCGTTTCCTTTCGAATCAGATAAATAATATAGAATACTGTGTTAAAATACGTGCCAACTAACAAAAAAGCAATGAAAAGCTGGCTATGCCACCTTAAAAAAAAGTTCTGATATTTTTACATTCCTCATTGATGTTACCATTAACATCATTGCTTTAGAAATCTCCTTAAAGTATTTATTGGGCATGGAAACAATGTATCTGGCAAAATGGATCTTAACAGAAGCGATGGATCTTATTGAAAATGGCGCAGTTGTCATTAATGATGAAAAAATTGTGTCTGTGGGACCACGAAGCTGGGTAAAACGCAGCAATTCCGCACGTATAGTCAACCTTGGCGATGTCCTTTTAATGCCTGGTCTGATTAATATGCACACACACCTTGACGCATCTGCCGTTCGTGGTAACTATCGTCCCCATGATGAGACATTTGCTGCATGGAATGTAAAACTTTCATCACGAATAAAAATAACACCAGCCGTGCAGCTGCAATCAGGCATCAAATTGACAATTCGCGAGTTAATTGCCAAGGGTGTGACAACAATAGTTGACACCACCCGGTCTGGTTTGTCAAAAGAAATACTTCAGCAGGAGCCGGTGCGATCATGGGTGATTCAGGAACTCTACAGTGATGATACATTAAAAGAAACAACACTTATTGACGACAGCATCAGAATACTTCATGATAACATACATTCGGTTGTATCGTCGGGCATTGGACCATACGCACTTTATTCTCTTTCACCAGATGCGCAACAAAGGGTACGTCTCTATGCACATGATACTCAAATTTTATGGCAGACACACCTTGCGGAAAGTGCTGAAGAATTGCAGGCATTTTCTGAAAAAAACGGTGACCTCTATTTTCATATGACAAGGAAAAACAGCTGGCCGTTTGATCTTGCACCATCAGGACCGGTTCACTATGCATTACAATGCGATATGATTCCTGAAGCGGCAGTATGTGTTCACTGTAATTATACAGCCGGCAATGAACTTGAACAACTTGCAGCACGGAATGTATCAATTGTCATTTGTCATACCTATACCCATGCAACCGGACACAAACATTTTCCTCTTGACGTAGCACTAAAACGTAACTGTAATATCTGCATTGGAACCGAAGGCATTGCATCTCACGGTGAAATGAGTATATTTGATGAACTTTTTGCACTCAAACAGTCATATCCGCATATCCATGCAAGAGATTTTATCAGAATGGCTACAATCAACAGTGCAAAAGCACTCAAGGTGCATGAAAAACTTGGATCAATCAGCGAGGGCAAATATGCTGACTTTATTGCAGTCCGGTTTGCACACAGTCAAGGTGAAGACCTGCTTGAAACATTACTTGTCGAAGAACCCGAAATTGTTCTGTCTGTTATTAACGGGGATGAAATTATTGCAGGGTATTCATGATTATTGCGGGCACTTTGCCAGCCAGTTTACAACCTGCGTATCGGATGGCACGGCAAGATTTGCTTTGGTCAGGTATTTTTTTGCTGTATCATAATCATGAAGATTCAGGTAGGAAATACCTGCACCTTTTATGAGCGCTACATCATCCGGTTGACGGGTCAGTGCGCGTTCATAATAATCCGCAGCCGATTTAAAATTCCCGGTACGAAAGTATAGCAGGGCAAGACTTCTGTCAAGAGCCCCGAGTGATGCATTTTCAAACCTGGTTGCAACAAGATGTTCGAGTAATTTTGGGACATCGTTATTTTTATCGATAATTACATCAATCTGGTTTTGTGCATCTGTGAGCGACGGGTATTTTTCGAGTGCCTTTGCGAAACCGGTTACTGCAACATCCTGATTCGCATCGCGTAAATGAAGTGCCGTCATGTAATACAGCACCCCCGAAGCTTCCCTGGAGGAGAGGATACGCAGTGTATCAGAAGAATCCTTTGCATAATTTGACAAATACCAGGAATCCGGATATGCTGTACCACCCGTTAAAAGTTCTATGTTCCGTTTAACAATCCCGTTGTCAAACCGAATAAAATAATGCGACTTTATCGAAACGATTGATAACGGTATGTCCGCTTTTTCACCCACCAGAAGCATTAAAATACACGCACCGGGAACCGTAGCCGTTTTTAATTCATAAATTCTGTCCGGAAGTGAATTTTCAAATGTTTCCCGCTCTCTTTTTACCACAATATTCATCTGTTTAAAAAAGCAATCATTAAGTTTCCTTACAATTGTTTCAGGATCACTTACCATAAACAGTCGTGATGAAAGCGCTGTTCCCGTGCTGTCAATTGAGACATAGTTTTTATGAAAGTTTCTTTTTGATGCGGAATCCAACGCATCAATTTCTAACGATATTTTCCTGAATTCTGATGATAGCAGAAACTTCGTAGCGTCGCTCCCGTTACTACCAGCCATCCTCAGTTCAAGTTCGTTCTGATGTGATTGTGATGACGCCTCTATAGGTTGTTGATTTTTACGGCAACCGATGCAGAGCACTACTATACAGATACACACAACAAGTCTTATCATAACACCTTTCGAGTCCAGTTTGTTACCTTAATCATGCACTACCACAAACATCCGGACTGGACTAATTATAACAGGATCAATTTCAAACGGGCAGAACCAATATTCTAAATATACCACCGAAACCTTTTTTTTATCAATCTAATCAGTGTGATTAGTATACATTTTTCACAATGTTACGATATTGCAGCTGATGACACATTCAATTGCATACTTGACCAACCCTGCAAATCTTTGTAAAATAGATACATTAAATAGCTGATTGGAAAGGATAGATAGCTCATTCTACTGTATCATCGATCAAGCTGTTCTGCATTGTTTTGAAATAATTATTCCAGAATGATGTACTCGGAATACCGGTAATCTTACTTGTAACACATTGCTCTATCATTTATTACACCCGTCTATCCCTGATAATATAAGGTAACAGGTCATGAAACTTAGAACAAACTTAGTCCTTCATATTCTTTCTGCGACACTGGTCATAATGGCACTGCTCTGGGGTGTGACTCAACAGGTACTTATTCGCGGTTTCAATAAGGTTGAGTATAATTTTGCTCTGCAAAGCATTTCCCGCGTTCAGGCTACACTATATGAAATATCAGAAAATGTGAAATTGAAAGCCCTTGACTGGTCAAGATGGGATGACACGTATTCATTCATACATACACGTGACAGCCAATTTACACGAACATCACTCACAGATGATGTACTGACAACAATGAAATTAAATTTTATCATGCTTCTGGATACTTCCAGCACACCTGTTTTTTCGATGCAGTACTATGCTGATATGGATCTGGTAAGTGCACTTTCACCCGGTATCAGCGATATAATAATAAACGACACGCTGTTAACCAGACACCTTGACGTACACTGTATTCACTCCGGAATAATTATCGCAGATTCACAGCCGATAGTGTTCACAGCACAGCCGATTACATCCAGTACCGGTAAAAGTGATCCGAATGGTACACTTGTCTTTGGCAAATTTCTTGACATTGATGAAATCTGCCGGTTACAACAATTGCCCCGCAGTTCAATTAAATTGACAGCCTTTGACACTTCCGGATGGAATGAACTTGCCGCAGAGAACCGGATTTACAAAGTTGACAGTACAATAATCATAAATCACGCATCAAAAAAAAATCTTGCTTGTTATATGACAATTAAAGACATTTACGGCAAAAGAGTATCCATACTGGAAATCAGCCTTCCGAGAGATATTTACAAACAGGGTTTGCTGACCAGCAATTACATTATAATAATTATTTTTCTCACAGGCTTTACACTGGCTGAGGTGATAGCATTTCTTCTTAACAGGATTGTTACAACACGCATAGATAAATTAAACAGCGACGTAACTGCGATAAAAAAGGAATCTAACAGAAAACACCGGGTTACGGAAAATGGTAACGATGAAATTGCAGGTTTTGCAAAATCTGTTAATGAAATGCTTGCTGCACTTGAATCTAAAGAGATGTTAATTAAAAAGCGTAATGCCGAGATGCAGTTGCTCATGAACTCTCTTCCGATTGGATTATTGTCAATTGATGAACATTTCAGAATTAATCCTGAATATTCAAGTTCAATTGTAACAATGATACTGCAACATGATCTTGCCGGTAAAGATTTCATTACCACTTTCGGTATCAATACAAAGGATAAAAAAACATATGAAAGTATAATTGACTACCTTGAGCTGCTTACTCAAAACATGCTTTCTGATTCCGATATTGTTCAGCTTAACCCCTGTGAAGAATACGAGTACATCTTTAATGATTATTCTCGATGGTTGCAAATGAGATTCTTTCCGATTAAACGAGGCGGAGCACTTCCCGATCATATTCTGGTAGTGATTGAAAACATAACAGATAAAAAAGAACTTTCTGAACAAATTTCCTATTCTGAACGTAAGAACCTTCAACTAAAATTAATTGCTGAAGATCCTGATTTGTTCTGTGAACTCCTGAACGAAATCAGCCACCTCATTGACAATTCACTTATAATTCTTAATTCCTGTGAACACAACCTTACAACTGAAAAAATCAACAACATTTTTCGCGATATCCACACAGTCAAGGGATCTGCAGGCCCGTTTGGTCTTGATATGCTTATTGGTATAGCAACCAGAATTGAAGATGCGCTTGTCCGGATCAGGGAAACACATACGTTAGATAAAACCACATCGAACTTCCTTCAGCACAATCTTTCAAAAATGAAAAATGAGATTTACAAAACAACGGAAATAGTACGAAGCCTATTAGGTGATGATTTCAATGAAAATCCGGATATTCACCTTCGAATTCCACTCGAACAGATCAGGAATGATTTCTTAGCTTTTGACAGAATACTCATGAACACTGGCCTGACACATGAAAACTACAACAAAATACGAAAAAGTATTTTTATTCACTTTGTCAACATGCGACTCACCTCGGCTAAACGCGGCCTTGCAAAAGCACTAAAAACAGCACCAAATATTATCGACCGTCTCCAGAAAAACGTTTCACTTGTCATCTCAGGTGAAAATACACTTATTGATTGTGAAATCGCCCGGGATCTCAACAATCCGCTAATTCATCTCATTAGAAACTGTCTTGATCATGGAATTGAAAACAGCGAAAAGGAACGAATGGAATCAGGCAAACCACTACAGGGATTGTTACAGATTATCATTCGTAAAAATGATGCCCATTCGGTTTCTATTGACATTACCGATGATGGCAGAGGCATTGATCCGGATCTGGTACGGACACAAGCTGTCGCCCGGGGCCTTATTACCAGGGATGCTGCCGCACTGTTAAGTGATGATGACGCCCTTGAGTTGATTCTACTACCGGGTTTCAGTACTACCACAGAAGTAACAGAGTTTAGCGGCCGTGGCTTTGGCATGGATGTTGTTAATGTGGTAATAAGTGATAAACTGGGCGGCAGATTATCTATAATCTCTAAAAAAAATCAGGGTACAACATTCCGTATTACTGTTCCATCAACGATAGACATAGCATTGTGATTGTTATCCCCGAAATGTACTTAACAACCTGTTTTCTTATTCGCATTGAATCTTATATTTCGTAGATTCAGAGAATGTCTTATAGTATTTTCATTATATTTATTAAATAAACACCAGTCACTTCAGGTAATTCAGCATTATGTCAATTCACCTGTATTTATGTGAGAAGTGAGAAGTGATTATTGTTTAATCTGACACCTTTTCAACATTAAGAACATATTATGGATAAAAAAATACGGGAATGGGCAGATACGGTACAATCAAACGGCTGCCGGATTGACTCTATAACAGTACTTAATGAAATCAGAAAACCTGATTCATCACTACTATTTGCGCTTATTGATGCACGGGTATATGATCCGCAAGGAAACAGGTTACCTAACATTGTTTTTATTCGAGGGCACGCATGCGTTATTGTCCCCGGAGTTTATAATACAGAAAGTCAAGAACACGCGTATCTCATGGTACGTCAGCGCAGAATCGGAAGCGGTGAAGACAGCCTTGAATTTCCAGCCGGTATGCTTGATTACGAAAGCGATAATCCCCCTGGTGTTGCAATCAAAGAGATGTTTGAAGAAACAGGATTGACAATTACAGAATCTCAATTATTTTTACTATGTAAAACAATGCTTTACAGTTCGGTTGGTGGTAGTGATGAAGGTATCTATTATTATGGCTGCCATATACACATTAACAACGCTCAATACAAATCACTCCACAACAGACTTCGCGAAAACAACCATGAAAACGAGCGTATAACCGTCCAAATTGTCACCAGGGAAGAAGCATGCAAACGGACACGCAGCACACAGGTATTACTTGGCCTTTATTTATTTGAAAACTATTTGCAAACACATTCATCCTGACATGATAGTGTATCAGTAAAGACTTCTGTATGCGAACTCAGATGCAGGACAATACGATACGTTGAGTGTCATGATTTCACAGGTGTCCATTCTGTTCCATCAATGAGCCACTTATTGCGAAGACGGTAACTGAACGGTTTCAAGCCAGTACTTTATCAGGGATTTTACAGTCTTGACAAGTACATCATATGAAAGTGGTTTACAAATAAAAGAGTTGACACCCAGTTCATAGCTCCGGCAGATATCTTCTTCCGCTTTTGATGTCGTAAATACGACTACAGGAATCTGCCGCAATGATAGATTCCCTTTTATTTCTTTGAGTACTTCACGGCCATCCTTTTTTGGCATATTAAGATCAAGAAGGATCAATCCCGGAAGGCGCACGTTTGATAATGATGCGTAAGATCCCCTGCGCATGAGATAATCAAGCAGCTCTTCACCATCGCGCACAAAATGAACCGGATTACGCACTCCAGTATCCTCAAAAGCGTCCTTGATCATAAGCCTGTCATCAGGATCATCATCTGCAACAAGAATAATTATTTCTTTACTGCCCGTTTCCATTTTCATCATTTCCATCTCCATGTTTATTCTGCCTAACCGGTAGTGATACTATAAATTTAGTACCGGTTCCCACAATACTATCAATACTGATCCGGCCATTATGACGTTCAACAATTTTCTGACAAATTGCAAGTCCGACCCCTGTTCCCTCATATTCACCCTTACCGTGCAGACGCTGAAAGACCCCGAAAATTCTCTGATAATACTGTTTCTCTATGCCAATACCATTATCTTCGAATATCAAGTCGCAAAACGTATCCTCATTTTCCCAGCTGTTTTCATTTTTCTCAATTCTGATTGACGCATACACTTTAATAAACGGCGCTATACCTTTTCGATGAAATTTCAGTGCATTCCCAATCATATTCTGAAATAGCTGCCGTATTTGTGTCGGCTCAGCCTCAATCCGGGGTAATTGAGCGATTTCGACCCGCCCGTTTGTCTGCTCTATCATTATCTGCAAATCAGATACAACATCATCGCCAATCCAGTTCAGATCAACGATTTCGAAAACAGGCATTTTGGTTGAGACCCGGGAATACGATAAAAGATCTTCGATTAACACCTGCATTCGAAGTCCGGCATTGACAATACGATCAAGATAGTCTTTTCCCGTATGATCAAGTACACCGGAATACTTGTTCATTACACGTTCACTGAATGCACAGATTTTACGCAGCGGCTCCTGAAGATCATGTGATGCGATATAGACAAATTCTTTCATCTGAGCATTGGATTGGGTGAGACGCCTTGTTTGTGTAATCAAGGCATGTTCAACATGTTTCCTGTCTGTTATATCCTTTATCGTCATTACGATCCGATTCACATTTCCGGAGTTGTCATCCATTCTGGAACAGCTTAACAGGACAGGAAATTTCGTTCCATCCTTTCTGACAAATACGTTTTCGGCGTTATGCACAATTCCATTCTGCTGAAACTCGCTATTGTTTTCATCCATGAACGGAATAGTCTGTCCCGGCTCAAAAAACAGCTGAACCGGTTTATTAATCATTTCATTTTCTGCATAGCCGGTTATTACTGCCGCAGCACTATTTATTGATAGCACTTAGTAATCATTATCAACAACAAAAAGCCCATCCGTGATACTTGCGATAATTCTGTCAACATATACTTTTGAGACAGTCGTTTTTTGCAACGCGTCAGACATTCTGTTGAAAGAACTCCCGAGCCACCCGATCTCATCCCGGGACGTACGCTCAATCTTTACACCTGATTCGGTTCCTTCGTTGATAATCTTCTTCGTAACCAGATCAAGTGCCTGAAGCGGTTTTATAATCCATCGGGTAATTGCATAGGAGATCAGCCCGATGGTTACAATAAAAACAAAGAAAGAGGTCGTAATCAATAGCCAGAATGACCCCCTTAACTTTTCATCGATAATTGTCTTTGGCAAACCAAGGAGTATTGCACCATATTTTTTTCCGGGTTCACCTACCGGAATAACAAATCCATATATGACATTCTTATTCTCTCTGTATTCGATGACGTTCTCCTGCCCGTCTCCAATAGCCTCAAGTACTTTTTGATTCACCCTGTAATTTCTCTTGAGCGTTGTATCACTATGATATAGAATAATGCCATCCATATCACACACAGACGCAAAAACAATTATGGGATACTCCTTTACAAGTATAGAACATTGTGTATCATAATCAGGAATTTTATCAATCGGAAAACCCTGTAAAAGAAATCTGTCAAGCTGTTGTTTAAGTTCTTTTCCAATTGCAAAAGTGCTTGTTTTTAGTGCACCAAAGTAGTTCCTGCGATAATTAATACTATTTACAACATTGGTTGTCCCTATAGTGATTACCAACACCGTTGAAATCATCAGTAGGATCTTTAATCGAAGTGTAACCTGCATCACCACACATCCTTGACATTTAAAAAACAGCGCGGACAAACATACCAGAATGCGTAGTATACGCCAACCGTAACTACCATGCACTATAGTTACAACGATCACCTTTAAATCGTATCGTTGCAATCACAAAGTACCCGGTTTGATTATAATATATTAAAGTGATTTTTAATTCAATATGCTAAACAGATTTGATCAGGCGGCAGAATCGTAATCGTAATGAAAAAAAATAAGGGTCTTCCAAACTATTTGCCTGGAAGACCCTTATGGTAGTCCCTAGGGGAATTGAACCCCTGTTGCAGGAATGAAAATCCTGTGTCCTAACCACTAGACGAAGGGACCGTTATTTCAAACTTGCGCATAGAATATACGTAATCAATTTTGCACATGCAAGAACTTTTTTATTTTTCAATTAAAATTTATATCATTATTTTAACAACAATAAAATTACTGACAATAATCAGTACCATTGCAGCCACAACAGCGCTTCGTGTAGAGCGTCCGACACCAACGGCTCCACCTTTTGTGCGAAAACCATAGTAGCATCCGGAAAGCGTAATTACTCCGCCAAACACAAATGCCTTAACCATACAAATAACGATATCCTGTACGCGAAACAGACTTTTTAATCCCTGGTAAAATATCGCACTATCAAGATTGAGTGCCAGTTCTGCAACAAGCTGTGCGCTGACAATCGCTATCAGACACATAAAAATAGTCAGAACAGGAAGCATAATAAACCCGGCAATCATACGCGGAGCAAGAAGATAACAGTAGGGATCAAGCGACAGACACACCATTGCATCAACCTGCTCAGTCACCCTCATGGTACCAAGTTCTGCTGCAAGTTTTGCACCGATACGCCCCGTAATAATCAGTGCTGTAAACACCGGGCCCAATTCAGTAAACACAGCCTTACCAACTGCAAGCCCGAGATAGGTCAATGGTATGGCATCACCAAAAATATATTGCACCTGCCAGGAACTGACCGCACCTACAAATACTGATGTAAGAAATACAATCGGCAGTGAAGCAACCCCCAGGCGCATCATCTGTTCCACCACCAGATGAACTCTGCATAAACTAAATGGAATTGCCAGAATAATTTTCCACAGAAATATCGTAATCGCACCAAACTGTTCAACAGCTTCACGCATTGATGTTCCGAATGAAACTGCAATATCGTCAATTACGTTTCTCATCAGCCTTCTTCTTCTGTCTGTTCAACCGGTAAAAACGCCATAATGCTATGCCACAAGTCAGATATGGAAAGGTAACCACCGCAACCAGCAATGGGTATCCGATCTTCCACAGTGATGTCGTCGCGCGAAAATCAATGTCTATTTTTGTATCACCCTGAATGAAAACTGGTCTGAAAAACAGATTGATTTTTTTACTGTAAAGTGCTGCTGCATGACGAACGCTCTCAAAATACCCGAATAGTTTGCCACCCAGTGCCGGATCAGTAAAAACCAGTTCTGTCCTGATAAACAGCCTCCTGATCACAATGACACGTACTACTCTTTTAAGAATCCGGACAACCCATCGCCACACCCGGTATCGCAGTTTTTCCTGTTTGAGAAAAAATATCGCAGGTTGCCTGTTGATTCTGTTTTTGATCCGCGCAATCTTATCTGTCAGCCGCTCATTTTTCTCTTTTTGTTCAGGCTTTGTTCTTTGCTGTGGTTCCGGTTCTACAGGTTGCGCCTCGTCAGGTTTTTGATCAGCCTGTAAAGGTTGATCGCATGTTGATTCAGGTGCTTCACCAGCACTACTGGTATGCAAACTCCGGTGCTGACCATCACCCTTATTTGAACTATCCGGATTTACATCAGCAACCCCTGATGTCACAACAAAAGTATCACTCTCAGCCTTGTCCTTATTGTGCCCGGTTTTCTTACTCTCATTCTTACTATCAACCTCAACCTTCTTCCCCTTCTTCTTCTTCTCCTTCTTCCCTATTCTACTATCCGGTTGCCCTCTGAGGCTATTATCTTTCTCTCTAAAAACCAGCTTAAAGCCTAAAATTCTGATTATCAGAATTTTTGCAGGGAAATCATACTCCATTTTAACAAAAAAACTGCTTAACAGATACAAAAACGCATGTAATCTGTTCGCATCATTGGTATTAGAATAGTGTAAACTGACACCAAAAGGGGTGAACATGACCACGATAAGAATTAGTGCTAAAAGCGTAACAATTATCAGTAAAATAGTCCAGATCATACAGTATTTCCCGGAGTCAGACTGTTTTTTGTTCGCCCGGTGGCACGAACATCACGGGACCATCTTCGGTAAAGATCTGATCCATTGGAATATCATGGTATTCAAAAGGTATTGAATCGTCATAAATCTGGCAACTATAACCAATGCCGATAATTGGAACAAAACCTTTTAATTCCTTCAAAAAACGATCATAGCAGGATTTTCCCCGGCCAAGCCGTGCCCCATAGCGGTCAAATGCAACACCGGGACAAATGACACATCCGAGATCACTTTTAAAAAACGGTTTACGCAATGATTCAATGACTTCAGGAAACCCGGCGCTCATCACCGCAACATCAGTGTCAGGATTAAAAATCTCCGCGACACCCATTTCCCCTGAGTTATCTTTATTATAAGGCAAGACAACGCGTTTTCCTGATGCAAGCAGATTCTTTATCAGACCATCCGTTTTTACTTCACTACCCATTGACGCATACAACATAACGACTGATGCATTTTTCAGGTAATCAGTATCACAAAGCAATGATGTTATCTGGTTTGACTTTTCACTACGACTGTATCCGCTTAGTTCTTTACGCATTGCGATATACTCCTTACGAAGCTGTGTTTTCCTGTCGGGAACGACATTTTTTCCCTGAGGAATACTGGTAATTTGCGTAACACTATCAAACTCACGCTTTACTTTATCGGTATAGAATCGTATCCGTGCCATACATTTTGCAACTGTCCGGACAAACTGAGGTATCTCCTTTGAACCGAAAAACAACAATACCAGAACAGCAATCAACGCGATTTCTGAAAATCCCAGTCCGGTGTTCATGCAGACAACACCTCCCGTTTCTTATTACCTTTTGTCACAACGGCAGCAACAAGAATACTTAATCCGTACAGAAGCAGTAATGGTCCGGCCAGAATACACTGTGAAACAACATCCGGTGGTGTCAGGATTGCCGCGATAATAAAAATGATAATAATGGCATACCTGAATTGTTTAATCAAAAAACCGGCAGTAAGTACCCCTACCCTGGCAAGTATAAATGAAACAACCGGAAGTTCAAACACAATACCGAATGAAAAACTTAACTTAAGAAGAAATCCGAAATAATCATTAACTTTGAACATGGGATCAATACGGTTTCCGGCATAGGTCACTAAAAATTTCATGAGTAATGGAAATGTAGAATAACAAAAAAGAATTCCCAGAAGAAAAAAAAATGTCGAAAAGATCACAACCGGCAGAATTGTCCGTCTCTCTTTTTTGTAAAGCCCTGGTGATACAAAACGCCACAATTGATAAAACACCACCGGTGCAGCAACAATAAGCCCGCCAGCTATAGCAATTTGTAAACTCAATAGTACTATTTCTCCAGGAGCAGTAAAAATCAGTTTCGGTTTTGGTTCAATATACCGAAGCGGATAGATCATTACAATATCCAGGATTTCCTTCCAGTAAATGCCGCAGGGAATGGCAAAGATTACAATTGCTATTGCACTTTTTATAACGCGCCACCTGAGTTCCTCCAGATGATCAAAAAAATGCATATCCGCAGGATTTTTCTTCACGAATGCTTTTGGCTCCCCGACTTTGATGATTCTTCTTCATCAATCTCCTTCTCAACATCTTTAGTAGCTTTCTTAAACTCTTTAATACCATTTCCCAGCCCCTTTGCAAGTTCCGGAATTTTCTTCGCACCAAAGAGCAGGACTACGACAAGAAGGATCAGAATAATTTCAGTGGCTCCAAGATTGCCCATATTTACCTCCCAAATGAATTATTTAAGCATTTGTATATGCTGTTAACTCAAATATACCTGAATTTGTAAAAAAGTACTATAATTATTATAACCTAAAAGATATATTACTCAGGTTTTTATCGTCCGGTCATTTATGTGACATGAAAAATTCAGCAGTATTGGATAATACCAGTTATGAAAAAAGACTACCAGAAATCAAATTCAGATCACCACAAAGAGCGTTCATCAACCCGTACCGGCAGTGGTTCGTCCCGTGCATCGTATGGAAGAAAATCAGAACACGACACATCCTCATATTCAAAATCTGAGTCACGGGGACGTTCTTCGGGGTATCGCTCAGAGTATAATGGCAATGAGAATTCTGATAAAAACAGATCCGGTCGCACATATTCAAGGAATCATAGTTCCTATTCTAATGATAAAAAGACATTTAGGGGTGATACAGAACGACACGGCAGCTCAGAGCGTGGCTCGTCACGTGACTTTGGTTTTTCCCGGGATACCAGACGTGTTTCGTTTGCTGCAGACCACGATCACAAAAGGTCCCATGACCGGTATGAGCGTAAAACTGATGAACGTGGATCAGTGCGTCATGAATATAAAAAGAACGATCGTGACTACAAAGATCGGTTTGACAAAAGAAGTCGTTACGGTGAACCTGAAACAGACATTCTTGATGTGTCAACGGATACAGATGAAACAATGCCTGATAGCGCAGGAAAAAGAGAAAACAGCAGCGGTTCACAGAATTGTGTGTATGGTATTCATGCTGTTGAGGAGCTTTTAAAGACCCGCCTTACAGCAATCGACCACATCTACTTTGCAAAAGAGCGGAAAAGTACTGAGTTGTTTGAACTCATGAAACTGTGCCGCAAGGAGCGTCTTGCCTATAATCTTATTCCCGAAATGCGGATTGATCAGATCTGTCAATCCTCGAAACATCAGGGTGTCGCAGCATTATGCAGTGTAAAGGAATATATCAGCCCCGAAACACTAAAGGAACAGGTTCTTGACAAGAGTGACGCACTGATTCTGTTGCCGGCATCAGTAGAGGATCCGGGAAATCTTGGTGCAATGATCCGTAGCGCTGTGGCGTTTAACGTTGACGCAATGATACTTGAGCGTAAAAACACATCTCCGCTTAATGCATCGGTTGCAAAAAGTGCAGCCGGTATGGTTGAGCACATGTCAATCGCCCGTCCGAAAAATATTGAATCACTCATTGAGGAGTTCAAAAAACATAACTTCGCGATTATCGGTGCAGACGCTGCAAAAGGGGTAGGTCCTGACAAGCTTGATCTGACAGGACCGGTAGTGCTTGTTCTCGGCGGTGAACATCGCGGAATCCCACCCTACCTTGAAAAGGCATGTACTGCCTTCGTGTCAATTCCAATAGCTTCGGAAGTACAATCACTCAACGTTTCTGCGGCAACGGCAGTACTGCTGTACGAATGTGCCCGTCAGAGGGCCGGGGGAAGTAACGAGTGACATGTGACGAGTAAGCTTCTGCTGTCGTTCCGTTTGGCTGATTGACAATTTAAACGTTTGGTCAGCCTTTTTTTTCATGCGAAATAGAATTTTACTGAACACGATTACCATTGCCGCCATTTACCATGCAGGATTCCCGTTTTGACAGATTGTTTTAGTCATTGACAAACAACAAAGGATTCTGATACATCTGACACAATTCAATCTGAAAATAAAAAATGGGCATCAGAAAATGACACCCATTTGTAAACTTCCGACTATGTACTGTTGTTATTACTTTTCGATACCGAAAAACTCATCAATTTTATCAGCAACATCATCACCGGTAATGCTGATATCCTTTTTTGCTGCTGACGAAATAGCGGGAGGCTCTTCAGAATGCTTTTTTGGTAGAACCGGTTTTGGTTTCAGTTCAACACCGGTTGATACCGGTACCGGGTTGCCCGGACCTTCTACTTTTTCCTCTGCAAGTTTTGATAACGGTTTGGATTCTATTTCGCCTGTAAGATCATTCCTTACATCTTTAGCTTCCGGAGCAGGTTCAACCTTGGTCGCAGGCTTTGGCTCGAATAGCTCCTCGCCATTTGTAACAGCCTCTTTTTTAGACTCCGTCTTTCTGGAAAAATCGTGAAGCGGTGTGCTCTTCGTAAAATTTAGTTTGCTGATATCAAGATCCATGATAGTTTCCATCGTAAAATCCTCTTCAGCTACAGGCTCTTCTGCCTTTGCTTTTTCGGAAAACACAGGAATCTCTGCCTGTTTTATGGAATCCGTTGGCTTTGTGACAGGTGTTGACTTCGACTCAAAAAATTCATCGGGGGTCACGTTGTCACTAAAAAAGCTCTTCTCAGTTTTATCAGTTGATGCTGCTGATAGTTCTTCTTTAGGTTGTGCAAAAATTGTTTCAAGGGTCTTTTTACGGGTGTCTTTAACCGGTTCTTTAAAGAACGCCTTTTCAAGTGCATGAAGATCCTGCTCTACAGAGCCGGTTCTTGAACTAATTGCTGTCTGATGCGATTCCTGTTTTGAAAGATCACTGTTACTATCAATAGAGAAAGCAATTGATTTTGACTGCAAAGATGATACCTCTGGGTCGATATGAGTTCCTATAAGATACTTCTGATAATCTCTCTGCACATAATCCATATATTTGACAAAGTAGACATCAAGGATGTGCATATTTGGTTTCAACAAGCGGATGATCTCATCATTTTTCTTGCGAAGTGCAGTTTGAATCCCACCATTATTCAGAATTCCCTCCTTATTGGAGATGATAAGTGAGTCAATCTCAGCACAAAGCTCACCAATCTGACGCATAATTTTTTCTCTGCTGGCCACATTCTTTGATGACGATTGATTTTTAAGCAGATTAACCGCTAAAATTGTTAGAAAACACACGACCGCGCCAATAATAGCACCAACCAGTAGTGACATATAGCTTTGCTCCATAAAAATTACCTCCCTCTCTGAATAAAATACATATCCGGGTACTTATCTATACAAGAGAATTCGTGATTCGTGAACCGGGATTCATTACGATAGTACAGAGTAGAATTATCCATAAAGTACCCTGATACAGTATAATTGAAGTAAAAGCGCTGATGATTATTGTCATAGACTTCCCCTGAAACAGACTGCATCATAGATTTTCTTATACTTTTTCACAGCACGCTGCCAGGTAAACTGATTTACAGAATCAAGACCGTTACATATCATCTGACCGTAATATCTCTTTGTTCCAAATGCAGTGATAGCCATTTTCAGTGCGTTAAATGCAGAATCTACCATTGCAGTATACAATGGATTCTTTAGCCGTTTTGATGGTTCAAGATCGATTACTTCACGCCAGTTTCGCTGTGCTGCAGCATCGGGATAGTCTTCCCTGTAAAGGAATCCTGTGGGGAAATCACTGCGGTTATCAAGATCCAGCATTGAACCATAAAACGAAGGAACATACATGCCATCATGAGGGTTGACCTGAATCCACAATCCCCCGGTTCCGCGTGCAACAACCGGAGTCCCATTCATCATGCCTTCGGTCGCAGCCCCGAATGGTTCATAAAACGATGGCATAAGAAGGTAACTTGCACCCTGCAGAAATGCATTATACTGACCACGTGATAATCTAAATGGCATAATAATGATATCACCATCACATTTTTTAGCGATCTTCTCAAAAAAAGCAAGCTCCCGGGTATCGGTATGAGAAGATGATGGGCAGAACAACAATTTTGCACTTCCCGGGGGTAGTTTCTCAAACGCATTAAATATTACATCAAAACCCTTTTGCATAAAATCAAGACGTCCTGACATAAAAAATACCGGCGTTTTCGAATTCCGTCCGGTAATGCTCAGGCTGCCGCGTACCCTTGGATCTGTTTTAAGGGTTTTTATTTCGTCAAGCAGCTTATTACGCAACACGTTTTTTTCACTTAGTAAATCATCCGTTTCACCTGTGACTGCATTTTTAATAGCCTTCCTGCTAAAAGGCGGAACCGGTTCTCCAAACATTCCGTTCTCAATGCCGATGGGAGGGTTCATGGAAAACACCTTCTGAAGGTGATCGGTAAAAACACCTTTCTGTAAAGGATCATGACGCAATTCGTGTGCAAAGGGAGTACTAACCGTTGTCAATGGACCATTCAACAGTGGTATTATACACTGCAGTATTGTATCTCCAGGAATATTTTTACCAAAGAACAGCGTTTTATGTCGTTGCGAAATACAACTATCAAAAGAGTTATGAAGAGTAAGGGTCGTTCTTGCACTATTAATAAGATTACTGATTACAGCCAGTTTTGATGTAATCGCAACAGGTGCTGTTTCCCAGTCATGGGCATGGAATATGAGATTTGATGTCACACCAAGTTGCGCGAGAGTAAACGGTACTGCAGCAGAAAAAGCAAGTGCATCAATGAGCAACTCAGTTTTATCCTCATATGCATAGGGATTATCTCCGGCACAAAATCGTTCTTCAACTTCAAGAAAATACGATTTAAATGGCGCGGTGCTATATTCATAACAGCTTACGATTCCCTGATAATTACAGATTCTCAACGTTTTCTTTGAAAAAACCGGAACAAGTTTTCCGTTTTTGATCGCATCCTGAGTTTTTGTATTTTTTGAATGAAGCGGTGTAAAAAACAGTACCTTTTCGTTGAGTTTTTGAAGCCATAAAGGAAGGTGATGTGCAACTGCAGCAAGACCACCGAGAGATGCAAATTGATTTTCAAATGATAGAAACACCACAGTCCTGTCAGCACATGTAAATGTACGTTCAGACCGTTTTAATGTGTCAATTTCACGTTGCGTAAAAAAATCATGAACAGCCTTGTTAATCGGTACCCAGCTGTCGATTTTTGTTTGGAAAATATGATCATATTCTCCATGATGGTTATTCATAGTTGCGTTTTTTCCTTAAATCCAGCATACACCACACAAGCCCGCCAAGTGCAGGTAAAATGATATTAAAAAACAATATAATACCTGATATGCCAAATGCAATACCTGCGGCATCATTTTCAGGTGAAAGCATTTGAATATAAACCCCGAAAGAGTATTCCCTGATACCAACATTTGCGATAGAAAACGGAAGAAAAATCATCTGTGAAAATGCAAGTGCAGCAATAACCATATTCTTTATCATATCATGCAGACCAAACATTGAGAGTAACAGGGCTGTTTGAAAAAGCAGACATGCATGCGCTGCAATTGAGATCAGTATCACTCTGAAATCAGTTGCATTCTTTAAACCCTGAAGCACTATGGGAACTCTATCAAACATTTTTTTCAATGCATTGTTATGTACCTTGCGAAAGAAGAGTAACACCAGCACCGCTGCTCCAGAAACTACCAGTGCAACACTCTGAAGTATGAACAGTTTTTTTCCATAAACCAACCCCTGAATCAACATTGCAGCACAGCCGCAGATAAGGACCATCAAAACCGCAATTAATCTGTCAATTATTACCGACAATACCGAATCACTTTTACGTTGTGGATTTGCACCGGTATTCCGAAACAGTTCTCCCACTCTACCCGGTGTCATGAATCCAAGAAAATTTCCCCACAACATTGTTTTAAGCGGTATCATTTTCTCATACGGTAAATTTACAGATTTTAACACAATCTTCCATCGGACGATCTGAAAATATAACCCAAGTATCGAGAGCAGGAATGCAATTGTCAGATATAACGGATTGATACTGCCTGCCAGCTTCGCAACATCACTGGCGGAAATTGATTTGTTGACAATAATGAAAAAAACGACTGTCAGCAGAATACGTGCAATAATTGAGACCGTTTTATTGCGAAAAAAAGCAACGATTGCTGCGGTTATCGAATGCAAATGTTGTCTGGTATTCATTGAATTGTTTATTTCTGCCATGCACCAAGTAATCCGGTTCATAAAAACTGCTCTTCCATGATCCCCAGAATCAGGAGATTCAAAATTTACATTATATCTGCTCATAAAGGCATATCTAAGTAGAATTTCGTGATAAAAAGGTTTGAGAAATATCAGTACAGAGGAGCAAATACTGTCATTCCAGACTTATTGAAACACTAAAAATCTGTCCATCAATGGAAAACTGCAATCTGGATGATTCCACTCTGCTGATCATCAGATATGTATCGTTACCGGTGATCATCGTCGGGGAGGAAAAGTCAATAAACTGATCCTTCTGATAATTACTGAGTCCCATGCCAACAAGGGTGTTCAGAAATTCACTGATAGCACTTTCCGCAAGTTCATCAAGTTCTGTGGTTTCAGAACCAATCATTACAGACGCGATTTTTAGTGCGGTATCCCGCTTCATACCAAGAAGTACAATGCCTTTCTCCCCTTTTGTTAAACCGATGGTAGCATTTACTTCATCCGCAGATACAAGCACCGGTTCGACAGCTTCACCACTGAATTCAGCGATGAGTCCGAAGCTTTCAATCAACTCAAGCGTCGCAGTCTTAAATGCTTCATTTATTACCATAATTCACTACCTGCCTCTCTCAAATCCTATATCCATTGACACCATACCGAAATCGCAGTTGTAGCAGAGCAATGATGACTGCAGGGCTGGAGTAATGATTCTCATATTGGTACCTGAAAAGATAGCCGGTGGTGTTAAACGTAAATCAACATTTAAATATCGGTTATTTATGTCCGATATAGCCTTACCGCAAAGGATGTTTGAATACTCACCAATGTAAAGTGTTATTTCTGTAAGATTGGGTAGTGGTCCGCAATTCATTTCTTCGGTTATTTTAGTTACTAAACCTTCACTGATCCTGATCAGTGTGCGCCCTTTATACGCACCGACAATACCGATAATAACTGCAAATATCTTTTGATCTTCGAATGTAGTTTCCTGTATGTCCTTCAAGCCTATCCCGGCCATTTGCTGTGTAATACCTGTTAGTGCATCCCCGAAAAATATCGTAAATTCATTTGTATTTACAAACTGCATTCTCATCTCCGGATTCCAACGACATCTGCATTACACATCAGAAAGACAATCAAGCACTTTCTGACACAAATCTTCTGGTGTAAAGGGTTTTGGCGCAAAATATTTAATTCCAATATCTCTTGCCGACTTCCGCAAACCTTCATCAGCAATCGCGCTCATCAAAATAATTTTAGGTCGTGGTTCCTTTTTAAAAAGCACAGTTGCCGTTTCGATACCATCCATTACCGGCATGGTCACATCAAGCGTAACAAGATCAGGCTTGAGTTCATCGTACATTTCAATACCTATTTTCCCATTTTCCGCATGCCCCACAATCTCAAATCCCTGAGGTTCAAGCGCCATCTTGACTGCTTTAAAGATATACCTGGCATCATCTATAACAAGGATCCGATATTTAGCCATAAACAGTTTCTCTGGTTATTGGTGCATCAGAAATACAATTACCTTCAATGATTGTATAGTTTTCATTTTTTATTGGCAAGAAGTTTTATTGATTAATAAAAATGATGTATTTCCTGTATCTATCAAAATCCTGCAAGCCGTAGTTTCTGTGAGCACAGAGACTATGCAATTTTATTTTAAGCATTTTGTTATCGTTAGCAGCTCAACGTCGCTGATTTTGGTAATTGCCAGGGAATGTCCAACAGAACATTGTAAATCTTGCAAATCTATTGAAAATATTGGGAATTGCCGTTCCTCAACATACCGCACACCTGAAAAGCACCAGTCAACCTTTTCCTCCTACTCCGCTCCGGCCGGATATAATTTATGAGTATGAGTGCAACTGACGCAAAAAAAGTATTTAATTACCAGAAGCGGTTTGTATATATTGATGCGCCGCTCTATGCACTTATAATTACAGTGTTCCTTGTATCATGGCTTCCGGCATTCTTATCAGTTGTTGCGTATAATACCATGTATGCATCGGCGATCCGTTTTGGCATATACCTTGATATAACCGTTATCATCCTTCTTGTTATTATCGGGTTTGTTCGTTCGGAAGTACAAAAAACGATGTTTCTTATAAGTGAAGATGCGATAGTCTTCAAAGCCCCCGGGAAACTTCGTCAGATTTTCTTTTCAGACATCACCCTTTGCAAACATATCCAGACACCGTTTACCGAGCATGTTCATATTGTTTCACCCGAAAAATCGATCACATTACCATTTTCGATTAACGGTATTTATGACCTTATACTCACGATTAACGAACACCTGATTACGATTGGCAGAACATCGGTTCTTGAAGAAAAGTCCTCCGGCGCCATGATCTCGGCTGCCTGCCTTCGTAAATTTGCATATCAGCGTGAGAAAAAAGCGTTTATGCCACTTGTCGCCTCAACACTGTTACTGACAGCAATCAGCATTTTTATTGCATATAGAATCTGGGAACTTGCTTTAATTCCGATTTTCATGTGGTCGGTGATCAGCTTTATTGTCCCGCTGAACACCTTTATGTTTGCTGAATCATTGATTAACAAACAGGTAAAAAAACTGGAATGCCGTATCAATGACCAGTCCCATGGGAAAATCGCGCAAAATAATTATATTTTTTCGGGGATTCTGTTTTTTACTTTGTATTTATGCGCCGGGCTTGTGTTCCGGTTTATTTTATAGATGAACGCACTCAATTCACCATTCACGGTTAAAAACTGTACTTTTTCACCACGGCTTTTTCTTGCACCAATGGCAGGTATATCGCATAGCGCATTCAGACGTTTGTGCGCCGATTTTGGCGGATACGGTGCTCTCTATACCGAAATGCTCAGCCCATCAGCACTTTTAAAAGAAGAGCTCACAACGTCACCATTTACAAAGCGGAGAGATTCCGAGGGGCTTGTTATCTATCAGATTAAACTCAATGGTGATGAAGACCTTGCACCGGTGATTGAGCGTCTTAAAACATGTGATGCCGCAGCGATAGATCTTAACCTTGGATGCCCGGCACCATCAATCCGCAGAACCGGAGCCGGCAAAGCGTTATTTGACAACATCGAAAAACTCAAACCGGTACTTGCTACGATACGATTATTATGGCCGCGTTTATTTTCTGTCAAATGCAGAGTTGGTGATAACACTGATGGCTGGGAGGAACGGTTTACTGAACGGGTTCGACTTTTTGAGAACAGCGGCGTTGATTCCCTCTGTGTCCACCCCAGATTCTCGGATGAAAAACTGAAACGGTATGCCCGATGGCATCTTTTTGACTGGATACGCACACAGACAAAGCTTCCACTCATTGCCAATGGTGATATAAAAGATGCTGCTGCTCTTGACCTGCTACGACACTGTGATGGTCTCATGATCGGCAGGGAGGCGGTCACCAAACCCTGGATTTTTAAAACGCTATCCGATAGCGAACCGTCATTTGACTTCAAGGAAGTTTGGCTTCGTTTTTTTAACTACACCTTAGAGGATTTCCCCAAAGAAAAAGCAATCGGCAGAATCAAGGAGTTTACCATCTATTACGCAAAGAACTTTTTCTTCGGTCATGAACTCTTCCGTGCCGTGCAACCATCACCGGACTTGACAACACTCAAAGCGAATGCGCTGCGTTTTTTCGAGCGATATACAGAAAAAGACGATTCAGGTAATTCGTGAGTTGCCACAGGTACCATTCTGTGCACCATACCCCCAGAGAATCCGGATAATTTATTGCTCCCTGCACTTTCCTAATGCTTATCCATCCATTATATTTCATTTGTGCTTTATCTATTATTCCGGCAATTAAATACTTCCCACTTCATGCTGCATATTTGACAAGTTT
>CAYMGX010000052.1:0-11426 GCA_964390065.1 uncultured Fibrobacter sp.
TACCTATATTACTATTGTACCGGAAAAAAACAGAAAGGATGGGGCAGAGCATCGTGTCATATCAGGTAACACATGATCAGTTCAGGGAACTGTTTGGAATGCTTACGGTAACATACCGGATCTATGGACCTTCCCTGTTTATTAATAAAGCGGAAGTGTCGGATTGTAATTATATCGGATACAGGGAACTGTTGTCCTATGATGATCTGATCACGAACGTTAAAAGTTATTTCTCTCCGAAGGAAGCCCTGTTTCCTCCCCGTGAAGTGCTGTTTTCATTCGATAGTGACCATACCACAGTACCTACTGATGATTCCAGGCCTGTCATCATATTCTTACGTGCGTGTGATATCAACGGATTTGATCGACTCGACACACTATTTTTACAAAATGGTAAGGATGAGGATTTTTATTATAAACGCAGACGGGATAAGACTCATTTCTTTCTTATTGAGTGTGCAGAAAGCTTTGAATCGTGCTTCTGCGTCAGTATGAATACAAATACTACTGTTAAGTATGATGTCGCATTCAGGTTTACCGAAAAGAGTGTATTCATGCAGATTAACAACAGTATCTTCGAATCACATCTGAGTATTGGTGAATCATCTGATTTCTCACCGCGTTTCGTTACAGAGAATAAAAGTGCTGTAGCGGTTCCTGATGCGTCAATTGATGAAAAGATATTTTTTGATCCGCTCTGGGATGAATACTCACGTCGGTGTATAGCGTGCGGACGATGCAACACAAGCTGTGTTACCTGCACCTGTTTTACGATGCAGGATTATTCAACCGGCAGTGACACGTCAGAACGTCGCCGCCGGTGGGCTTCGTGCCATGTTCAGGGATTTACCGATATGGCAGGGGGGCATAGTTTCAGGAAAAAACATGGTGAAAAAATGCGCTTTAAAACAATGCATAAGATAAGTGATTTCAAACGCCGTTTTGGTGTCAATATGTGTGTCGGCTGCGGGCGCTGTGATGATGTCTGCCCGGAGTATATCTCTTTTGCAGAATGCATACGGCGTGTCTCAATACTCACCGATCACTATAAAAACGATGCAAGCAAAGGTTGATTGTACTGTAGTTACAGTAGTGTGTACTTAACAAATGGGAGTTGTTCCAATGCAGACAAAAAACCACTATGAAACATTCGCGCTTAGAATACTTGATATTAAACCTGAGACATCGATAGATTACACATACTGTTTTGAGTATAAAAAACCGCTTGTCTATGGTCAGTTTTTTGAATTGTCAATACCCGGCATTGGTGAGGCACCGATTTCGGTCAGTGCATTTGATCAGAACAGAATGTGGATGACGATACGAAAAGTAGGGCGGTTGACCGATGCTATATTTAACTGTAAAGCAGGGGATACGATTCAATGCCGGGGTCCCTATGGAAATGGTTTTAACGTTAAACAGTTTACCGGATCAGATCTGATAATCGTTGCTGGTGGTACTGGTCTTGCTCCGGTACGCGGCCTGACACGCTATTTTGTTACAAACAAATCAGCGTGTAAATCGCTGCATATAATAACTGGTTTTAAATCACCATCCGATATCCTCTATCGCGAAGAGCTGGAGCAGTGGGAACGGGATGTATCACTCGTACTGACCGTTGACAAAAGTACTGATATCTGGACCGGTAATACCGGACTTGTAACGGAGTTTATTCCGAAATTACCGGTTCTTAAGAGTCCTCATGTACAGGCAATTGTTGTCGGTCCGCCGCTTATGATGAAATTTGCAACACTTGCACTTATCAAGGATGGCGTGCCGCAGGACAATATCACCGTATCATTTGAACGTAACATGAGCTGCGGCCTTGGCAAGTGCGGACATTGTAAAATTGATGAAACATATGTATGTCTTGACGGGCCTGTGTTCAGTTTAACAAAAGCGATGCATCTGATTGATTAATAGGAGATGGTAGTGTAATGACAGCAAAAGATATTGACAGAAAAAAAGTTATAAAAAATGCATGGCGCATTACGAAAGACCGCGATAAAACATGCCTGAGGGTCCGGGTACCCGGAGGACATCTCGAAGCACATTATCTTTCTCTCGTTCAGTCAATTGCAGATACTTATGGCAATGGAACAGTGCATATTACATCACGTCAGGGTTTTGAGATCCCCGGTATTGCATGGGAATCGGTTGATGAAATCAATGCAATCATACAACCGCTGCTTGATATGCTGCATCTTAAAATTCCGTATGATCAAAATTCAAAAGGGTATCCGTCTGCGGGTACGCGTAATATTTCAGCCTGTATCGGAAACCGTGTTTGCCCTTTTGCAAATCACGATACCACCCGCCTTGCTCAGCGTATTGAACAGGAGGTATATCCACACGATTTCCATTTCAAAATTGCCATCACCGGATGTCCCAATGATTGTATCAAAGCGCATTTGCAGGATTTTGGCATTATTTGCACAACGATTCCACAGTATGATACAACGCGTTGCATAAGCTGTAATGCATGTGTTGACAACTGTAAAAAACGCGTCACTGGAGCACTAACTATGAGTCAGTATGATATTGTCAGGGACGAATCGCTCTGCATCGGCTGCGGGGAATGTGTTAAAACCTGTCCAACACGCGCATGGACCCGTAGCACACAAACATTCTACCGGCTGCTGATCATGGGACGGACAGGAAAAAAGAATCCCCGACTGGCATCACTTTTTTTGAAATGGGCAAGTGAGGACGTTGTGGTTCAGGTCATTAAAAACACCTATGCTTATGTATTTCGCTACATCGATACAACACTACCCAAAGAACACATCGGCTACATAGTTGACAGAACGGGTTTTGATGTTTTTAAAAAAGAAGTACTCGAAAACATACCTCTAAACCCGGAAGTAAAAGTTGTAAATACAATACAGTGGCACGGGTACCGGTATGTTGACGATCCAGTAGTAGTGTAGTTTGCTACTGGCTTTTGGCTGTTAGCTCTTGGTTTCTTACTTCTTGCTTCTGGATTCTAGATTCTGACTTCTAACTACTTCTTCTGCAACACCTTCTGTACCGCCGGAAACTGCAATACCACCGTTGTGCCATATCCATGTTTTGACTCAATTGAAATACTGCCTTTATGCTTATTCATGATAGATTGTGTAACACTCAGGCCAAGGCCGGGATTCCCTCTATTTCGCTTTGTAGTAAAAAACGGGATGAATAACTGGGAGAGAGTGTCAGATGCAATACCCTGACCCTCATCAGCGATACGTAACAAAACGGAGTTGGTTTCTTTCCTGTACTGCACCGAAAGCGTAATCTTCTGCGACCGCTCTGTAAGCGCTTCACAGGCATTTGTTATAACATTGACAATTGCCTGTTGTACCAGACGCAGGTACGCCATTACATGCGGAATATCATGATCATACTGTACAATAAAATCGGATGTACTCTTCCTGATGATATCATCACAGAGCAGTAATGATGATTTAATTATTGAGACTATGTTGCAATCAGTCATTTTTTCCGTCGAGTCAATACGTACAAAATCCCTGATTGCAGATATTGTTCTGTCAATTCTGTCTGAGCTTGATAATATATTGTCAAGAAGATTTCTGACATTCTGACTCAGTGATGCAATATCCTGACCATGAATAACTATATCTGATGAATCCATGGTATTACTTTCAATGTATTCATATACTTCATTCCAGATATCCCGGACAAGGTCAGTGCTTAATGAAATAATATTATTCGGGTTGTTGATTTCATGCGCAATACCTGAAACCAGTGTGCCGAGCACTGCTATATTATCAATTTGCTGCATACTGTTATTAGTAGTAGTGGCAGTAGTATCTGTACTATGCTGCACGGATGTTTCTTCCTTGATAATACAAACTGCAAACAGTGTTCCGTCACTATCCTGCACTGATATGTTAAGGACTACCGGTGTTGATTTATTATCGGCTGTTGTCAGGTATGTCTGGTATGGTCCGTTATTATGACTGATGCAATCACGCAGTATCTGCTCATAAAAATCATCGTTCTCTCTTTTAAAAAGGAAATTGGGATAAAGTGATACTAACGATTCTTTTGAAAATCCGCTAAGTGTAAGAAATGCATCATTTGCATAAGCACATGAATCCAACTGAATGAAGTCATCGTGAAGATAGAAGCTATGGATGAAAATACCATCACTCAGTGTCTCAAAAATCGATTCAAAAGATGAATGGAACGGTTTTTTTAATGTAAAAGCATCTATGGTATTCATATATCAGACTCTTTGTAAAATGACAAATGGTAGTGTGTGTAAGGATATTATATGCTAAGTTCAGGCACTATTCAAGAGGCAAGATGCGGGTTTTCAATGGCAATGTTAAACCGGTCCATCAGGCACCGGTTTAACTCTTTAATTTATAAACGTTAGTGTTTTGTGGGCCTTGCAGCATTAATCGCATCACGCTGCCTGATTGCGGCGTCTCTGGCTTTCTCTGCAAAAACCGCAGACGAATCAGCGTGAATAATCGCACGTGATGAATTTATTATCAGGCCGGCGCCTGTTGCATCCGAACCGTTCTGCATCACACTGTTGATATCACCCCCCTGTGCACCGATTCCAGGAACCAGAAATGTAATATCAGGTGCTGATGCCCGTATGACTTTCATCTCATCAGGATGCGTTGCACCGACAACAATGCAGACATTACCATGTTTATTCCATTCATTTTGAGCTTTTTCAGCAACGATCTGAAAGAGGGGCTTTCCATTGATATGCAGATTCTGAAAATCTGCAGACCCCGGATTTGATGTCTTGCAAAGAACGACCACACCTTTGTCGTGGAATTTAAGAAACGATTCAAGGGTGTCCGATCCCATATATGGATTTACCGTAAGCGCATCAGCTTCGTATCGTGTAAAGGCTTCCTTTGCATACATATCTGCAGTGCTGCCGATATCATTTCTTTTTGCGTCAAGAATGACCGGGATGCCTGGATATGTTTTATGTATATAGTCAATTGTCAACATTAGTTCATTCTCTGCTCCGATCGCAGCGTAATAGGCTATTTGTGGTTTATAGCAGCAGACACAATCCGCAGTTGCGTCAATAATCGCTTTGTTGAATGCGAAGATATGCTTAATATCACCCTGTAAATGTGATGGAAATTTTGCCATGTCCGGATCAAGCCCGACACAGAGAAGTGAATTGTTTTTTACTGATGAGGCCTGTAGCGATTTCATGAAATTCATATAGGTAAAACTCCTTTTGTGTCAAGTAAGGCCGGGTTTGTCAGTACGGTATACCATAAGGTGTAGTAAGTTTAGCAATTGCATCATACACCGACGAAAGTGGTTAAATCTTTTGTTCACTTAAAAATTACCTGAATGTTTCATTGAAAACAAGGATTATTTATCGTTGTCGGTGCCACAATAAATACAGAGGGATCTGCGCTGGATCAGATTTTTTCCACATTTTCTGCATTTTTTGACCTGCGGTTCGATGTGCTGTTCAGTAATAATATTTTTGTCTGAAAATTCATTGATTTTTCTACTGATTTCTTCATCAGTAACGTTAAGCCGCTCTTTGATAACATCATACAGTGCAGCATTCACAAGCAGTAGTTTGTTTAAACGCTCTTCGAGTTCAAGAATACGCTCTTCGACATTGGAGATTGATCGGGTACGGAGAGGATTTTTCTCAACCGGTTTATCCGGATGCCTGATATCCATGTAGAAATTGCCCATGCCGCTACTCCCGGAACTTTTGTTGAACGAACATACGATCTGTACCTGTTATTGAAAAATTGTATCGTAATTGTAGCGAAAAAGCAATCCCATTGGTACAGTTCGAAAACTATATTAAGACTGCATTTTTTGTGTTATTATTAATTTGAACCATACGATATCGCACGATACCAAAAATCTTTAACCGGAAAATTCAATGCATTTCTCGCATGATGCTCCATTTCTTGCAATTACCGACAGGGTGATTCTGGACAAATTCCTGACTCGTCACAATATCGACTGCTCAGTTGATAAAATTCTGTTGATGCATAAAATTGCTGATGCTTTTTCGAAGATACCCTATGAAAATCTGACAAAAATTATTAAGAGTGACGAGGTGATGAGTGTCCGTTCGGCGATGCGTTACCCTGATGAACTGCTTGGTGATTATCTTCAATGGGGGACCGGAGGTACCTGTTTCTCTCTGACCGCTGCAATTATCGCTGTCTACAACGCTTGTGGTATAGAAGCACACCCCGTCCTCGCCGATCGTCACTATGGTGTTGATACGCATTGCGGTCTGGTGCTTGTGACTGCTGCCGGCGTGCATCTGCTTGATCCCGGGTATCTGCTTTTTATTCCAACCCTGCTGCCATCACTGACAAAAACATCAGTTGACACAGGTTATAATACCATTGAACTTGTACCCCTGCCAGGTGGAGAAAAACTCGAGTTGTATACTGTTGTCAAGGGTAACCGTAAACTGCGTCTTGTTTACAAAACTGCACTTGTGTCAGCAGAACGGTTTGAGAAGGCATGGGAAGAATCGTTCAAATGGGAAATGATGACCTATCCGGTGTTGACTCGAGTCAGTGCAGGACATCATCAATATATTCAGGGAAATAAACTTGCTATCCGGACTGATGAAAAAACACATCGTATGGAATTGACAACTGAAAACGAAATCGACTATATCGCAAACAATCTCGGCTTAAACCGGGAAATTGTAAAAAAAGCATTCGGAGTTATAAAAAATGGCAGACGTTAAACATGTTCAACCTGTCAAGTTTTTTGTCGCGTCGCTCTACAGCAGTAAGGAAATGCTTACTAAAGCATTACTACTTGCAAAAGACCGCTGGGGTGAAATTGATTATGAAAGCGCCGATTTTCCGTTTGATGTCACCGATTATTATAAACCGGAGATGGGTGATGGTATTAATCGTAAACTGCTTGTTTTCCAGACGCTTTATAATCCCATACTGCTTGTTGCTATGAAACTCGAGTGCAATGCAATAGAAAATGAACTGGCTGTTGATGGGAAACGACTGGTCAATCTTGATGCCGGATATCTTGATCATAATAAGGTTGTGCTTGCATCCGCAAAGGAAGCCGGTCAGAAGGTGTACCTTGACAAAGGCATTTATGCCGATCTTGCCGGCAGGTATAAAAACGGGAAGTATCAGCCATTTGAGTGGTCGTTTCCGGATTTTCGTGATGGCCGTTATGATAAGGAACTTGTTGCAATCCGTAAACTATATATGAAACAGCTCAAGGCCTGGAGAGATTCACAGCCGTCTCTGTTATAAGAGAGCACTGCGTATAAGTGGTAAAAAGGCACATGAGAAATAAAAAAGCAGTTACTTTTCAGCAACCGCTTTTTCATTAAGTAACACAATCAACAAGGAATAATCACATCTGACCGTTAATTCTGATAAACTGCCCGTTTTTTTCTATGCCAACAGTTAATTTACCTTTCATATCCTTTACAGACAGAGTAGGTTGTTTTACCAGCGGAATTACAGTGTGCTTTACTGGTGATACTGTTGAAACGGGGCCAACCTGCGGGCATGGCGGATTCGGATTTTTTGCTATATAATCTTTCAACCACACCATAGCAGGGCGTTCTGAACCGGAACTGGTTAAAATTCCAGTACCTTTCACCCACGTTGCACCGTCGATATAGCCCCATACAGTTATACCGGCAACTTTTGGATGATTCCACATTACCGGGATATGTGCTTCAAAATTTGACTTTTGTGCAGATCCATCACCTTCATCAGAAATATCATATTCTGTTATATACATTGGTACTTTAATCGCATTTGCGATATCGTCAAGACGGCTCTTGAGTGTTGATGCTGACGTTCCCTTAAGGCCGTGAGCCTGAAAACCCACTGCGTCAATAGGTGCACCGGCTGCAATCAGCTTTGGGATTATCTGTTTAATCCAGGTGATCTCATTTCCCCATTCAAGGGTGTTATAATCGTTATAAATAAGGATTGCTTTTGGCCAGCGTTCACGGGCCATTTTAAAAGCGGTAATAATCCAGTCAAATCCAGTTGCTCCGGTACCACCAAGTGCATCACGCCATTTTGGTGGCGCATGCTTTCCGGCATTGAAATCATTTGGATTTGACATGTATGCTTCGTTGACAACATCAATCATGGGACAATCCGGATATTTAGCTTTTGCAGCATCAAACCACTCGGTGATCTCCTTTTTCTGATCTGCTGTTGAGAGTCCATCCATCCAGCTTGGATATTGTGAACCCCATACAAGTGTATGGAATTTCCAGGGAATATTATTCTGCTTTGCATAGTTGTAAATGCGATCGCCGCCGCTCCAGTTCATGTTATTACGTGAACCTTCAACAGATGCCCACTTATGTTCATTTTCACCTGTGATCTGATTCCAGTATTTCCCATAATCAGAACGTACCTGACCGCTTGTTGTTATATTACCTAAAAATTTTGTTGCACCTTTCGCAATCTGCGCATCAGCAGCACCGGTTACCAAAAGACACGCTGCACATGCAGTTCCTACCGATCTTTGAATAACTTTTTTCATAAGGACTCCTTTAACGGGCTCGTATATATTCAAATATTCTATAATTACTAAAAATTTACATATAATAATGAAACTGCATGATGTACTGTCAACCATTAATGTTGTGTCTTTTTGCCAACAGTCGCACTGGTTATTGAATAATATAACGGTAAAATAGTAAAAGGTTTTGAATTTCTAAAAATTCCTGGTAACAAGTGTATACAAGTGTGTGTACGCTGTTTATGGATAATGATACATATTACTATATTGTACATATATGTAAAGTATTGGAACCAGAGACGAATTACCTGAAATAACGGCAGCAGTCAGACAATAAGTAAGCATACAGGAAAAACGCTACGATAGACATTTCGGATAGAATGAAAAATACCAGAACATTATATGGTTTAATTGTCAGTGCTATGGTTTCTATTGTATACAACGAAATGGATATCGTATATGTGCCCGGAAAATGTTTTGAGAGAGTATTTTATCGGGCACTTATTGCGGGTGATGATTATTTGAATGACGCCAGTTTATTTTCTTTTCGTTGATTCATATAGCACAGTTTTATCCAGTCGGCTGAGCGGGCTGTAAATGCGACCGTACATTCATCAATGGCACCTTTGAATGGATAATTTCCATCGGATTCCGTCCCGATTCTAAACGCGGATGTATTGGATATTTGAGTGACACTGTTCATATCGCCGGAATAGGTATATGGAACACTTTCTCCATCGATGTAAAGCCTGCTGCTGGTGTTTCCTGATCTGTCAAAGACAACTGCTACATGATGCCAGGAGGTTAGATCTCTAATGATCGCGGTTGAATACAACATGTATAATCCACTTGAATCTGACCAGCTTTTAGCAGTATCTGTTGCAATGTATGCATGAAGCTGATTATACTGATCAAAACTGAGACTCCAACCGTAGGTTTTTGATGGATAACCACCGATACTTTTGGCTGCTATTGTATGTAAACCGGTATCAGCGCGCTTGACCCATGCACTCACTGTAAAATCAGATAACCCAGGGTTGAGAATGTTTCCCATTTCGCAATATGTGGAACTATCAGAGAATAATTGTGCATTGTTAATAACACCATTAATACCGGGCAGGGCACTGTTTCGTACTCCTGTAAATCGATGCACGGACGCATCTGCAGCAGATGCAGATTCATTAAGGTGCCACACACCCATATACCCGTTTGATGTATCAAATACCGGAACAAATAATGGTGACAGTGTATTTGTGTTACCATAGTACAGAACTAGATGCTGCAGAGAGTTGCCGTAGATGGTATCAACCCTGACCCATAGTATTGCTGTTTCTGTGAATGGATCCCAACGCTCGAATTCATGAGAAAGTATCGTATTATTCTTATTTGTGAAAAAAAGATCATTACCATTTGCATCTGCGTCCTTGAATGAAATTTCCGATCCTGTTAACCTTACCAGTAACGGAAATGATGTTACCGTACCGATAACGTCTGCACCGCTTGATGTTGTGTTTATGGTAATTTTCTTAGAATGTTTCCATTGCACATTGTAAATAATTGAAGTATCTGAAGAACGGACATCAACGTTGTACCGGATAACTTTCTTTAGTGTATCTGTTCCAGTTGTAAAATTGACAGTCGGAATGGTTCCGGCAGGTACCGAATCAAGGGAAACAAAACCGGTCGTTGTTGAATTTGATGGTTGTGATACAATCGTTGTACCCGGGATATAGAAAAAACCGTTCGAAAACTCTGCATTATCAGGAATTGGTATTGTAATTGCACCTGCAGCTTTAAGTGTGTCAACCTGTAACGTGATACTGTCGTTCTTTACAAGTGCATCGCTGATCATGCATCGGGTTAATGTTGACGTATCAACTGCAGAAATAACATATTGACCAAAATCAAGTTTGTTAAAAACGTACTCCCCGTTCTCGTTTGTATAGGCACTATGTATTAAATCTTTTCTGGAAAGCCCATGGACATAGTCTGATGGAACACAGCGGACAAGTGCATTTTTCGCAACAGATCCGTTGTCATGTACCAGAATACCTGCCATACGGGCATTGCCTGTATCTGCAGTCCCTCCGGTAATTGGTCCGGCCGAGCATCGTAACAACAAAAAAATCGCTGCTAATAGTAACAATCTATTCATTTTTTTAATAACCTGCATAGTTGCTGATGTTATTCTTACCTGGTTTTTACAGTTCATTCCTGATAACAACGTTTTGATGCCTGATCTGATAAACCAATTGTATCATAAACGCCTCGATAAAAAGCTCTTAGTAGATAAAAAATACAAATACGAAAAATAAACAGACCTGAACGCACACATGTTGAATGTATGTATTTAGTTTCCCCGTTTCCATGGGAATGTCTCTATCGAGTCAGATGCATGTCTCGCTTTAAACCACTGCAACAAATAAAGCAACTGTGTTTCCAATGCATCATTCGCCTATGGTAATTAAGTATCTTTATGCCTAATATATTCAAAAACGAATGAAAATCAGGACATTTCATACTATATATATATATAAAGCGTACACATGTAGTGTACACCTCCATTATGAGATACTTTACTACTCTGTTAATGACTCTGCAAAAGCACTATATGTATGATTACCCATATATTTAAGTAGTACAATTCAATAGCATTCAATGGGTATTATTAATTTAAACTGCTTGATAGATATATGATAGCATTGTCAGTATAAATGCATTTATGAAGATTCTGGAATGTCAGGTTTACTAAGCGGAAATAGAGAAACGTTAATTTGATAGACCATGTCCGCATTAGAATCATGATTAACAATAATTTTAAGCCGCTCCTTGAATGCCTCAATTTCCTTGGTAATAATCTCGTATGTCTGACGGGACAGTCCCATCGTTATGCCCGATATATGCCTGTTTTCCTTGCC
>CAYMGX010000052.1:11526-14805 GCA_964390065.1 uncultured Fibrobacter sp.
CTGAAGCATACCAATTCCCTGATTACAGGAATATACCAGTTGGAAAAAAAATTAAATTGATCTTCTTCAAGAACAGATTCTTTCAATTGTTCTGACATTGAACGCATTATTTCATAACAACGTTGCTTTTCTGTCAACGTTTTTGCCTGGTTGAACAAAACAAGATTCATAAAGTATGAACGCTCTTTTGTATTCAACTCAAGCGCTTTTGAAAACCGTTCGGCCATTGATGATGTTAGATTTCGTTTTCCATCAATGACACTCTTCAGAAATGATGGTGAATTGATACCAATTTTTTGAGCAAAGTAACGATATGAAAAATATTGTGTCGTTTCTTTTTTTTGTTGATAAAAATCAGCAAGGTACTGTCGATAGTCAATGTACTCAAATATTGTTTTCATGTATATCAATATATTAAAAAAAAGGATAAATCATTTGAAAATAATGGCAATTACAAAACCTTGTGTACACGTGACGTGTACAGATTGTTGGCTGTTTGTGCAGGTAAACCACACTTGCCGGCATTATATGACGTAAATTTTAATTGTACAGCAAAACATGTTTAAGTTCTTAAAAAAGGACAAATGAAGAAAGACTTGTAGATCATGTAAAAAATACCCGTTGTGTATTGATCGTCTCCCCCCCCCAATCCCGATTTTCAATACACATGCGGGTTACGAAAGAAGGCGGTACTGGAACAGTTTATGCTGTTCTAACCTTATCTCTCCTTCTGTATAGCGGCAGTGTATGCACACACTGCCGCTCTTTTTTTGTGTCAATTAAGATGTTACGCATGCATCCTGCAAATCACCGGTAACATAATAAATAGCTGCGGTATCTCCGTTTTTCTGGATTCTCCAGATGGGTGGTGTTGAATAGCATAACATAAGTTACCAAAACTTGTACACGCACTGTGTACTGAAATTATTAGAACATTTCCATAATTAACGGCGTTATCATTCTTAAGGGGATATATTATTTATAAACTTTTTAAGTCGCATAATATCAATATTATTATATGTACGCATTGGAAGGAGAGCATCCCTGATGAATAGAAATAGAACTGCTATTGCATTAGCGTTTCTGATATCATGCACCTTACTGGTTCCAGGTCAGGTCAGAGCTGCTGATGTTACCGTAAATTTGAATACTACCTATCAAATGATAGATGGATTCGGAGGTATGCAGGATAGGGGATGGACAGGATACAATCTGCTGCCTGCAGATCGTAACACACTTTTTGGTAACGGGCCCAACCAGCTTGGTTTCAGCATACTGCGAATACGAATCAACGAAAACCAGAATTCCTGGTCGATAGACCTTCCTGATGCAAAAGATGCTGCGTCACGAGGTATTAAAGTGTTTGCTACAGCCTGGTCTCCACCCACAAATCTGCGTGTTGCATCGGGATCATCTTATAAGGTGGATCCATCGAAATATCAGGGGTATGTAGATCATCTGAATGGTTTTGCCAAATATATGAAAGACAATGGTGTGAATCTATATGCTCTGGGCTTTCAAAATGAACCCGATTGGTGTGGAGAGTGGTCATGCGGATCAACTACCGAAATGTACAATTTCGCCAAAAACTGGGGTCCCAAACTTCGGACAAACGGGATTAAGGTTATAACCGCCGAATCGTTCAGTTTCAATAAGGGGTATTATGACCCAATTCTCAACGACGCTACCGCACTCGCAAATGTTGATATACTTGGTACTCACTTTTACGGGACAAGCAAGAGCTCTTCAGATGCAACATTCGATTACACACTCTTCAAACAAAAAGGCGGTGCCAAGCCGTTCTGGATGACTGAAGTATATACTGCTGATGTCAATAATAAAGGTTCTAATACATGGCCGCTTTGTCTTGATGTTGCGTATGAAATGCATCGTGCGCTGGCACTTTCCAACATGAGCGCGTATGTTTGGTGGTATCTCAAACGAAATTACGGCCCGCTGCATATCACTGCAAATAATACATCCGCAGCTGCGTCTGCCGGAACGATCAGCAAAGTTGGTGCATTGATGGGACAATATTCAAAGTATGTGCGGCCCGGTGCTTTACGTGTTGATGCAACCCGTAAAGTACAGTCAGATGTTTATACCTCTGCATTCAGGAAAGCCGATAGCGTTGTGCTTGTGGTGGTTAATATGGCATCAGCCGCAAAAACAGTAAGTTTTTCAATTCCGGACCTGAAATCAACCTCCGGACAAAAGATCGTAACATCAGGAACAAAGAGCCTTGCTGATGCTGGCACTGTGGCAGCAAGCAGCGGAAATTTCTCTGCGACACTTGATGCGCAGAGTACTACCACTTTTATTTTTTCCGGTAACGCTACACCGGTAATAAACCATACGCCCGGTTCAATTATGAGTGTGCGACCGGAAGGGGTGTACAGGATATTTGAACTCTCGGGTAAGATGATAGGAGAGGTGAGTGTTACCAAAATGTCGACAGTGAATGCAGAGGTGCGCAAGGCTTTTCCGAATGCAACCGGCATGTATCTTGCACGGTCACTTGACGGTTCCTCATGTGTCAGTATTACCATTCAGCGGTGATTATTGATACACATTGATTTCAAATATTACTATGGAATACAATGTTTTGTCAAACTTTGTTGAGGAGGAATAATGAATCGCGCAATTTCAACGATAGTAACGATACTGGTGTTTTTGACAGTTTCTGTCTTTGCACAAGGAAAGGTAACAAAAAATTTTACTGTCGGTGGTACAACTCATAATTGTAACTGGTATGTCCCATCAGGAATCAATAAACCTCCCGTGGTGTTTTTTATTCATGGTGCTAATGGAAGCGGCAATGAATTCGAGAATACTACCCAGGGAAATAAAGTTGCTGACAAAGAAAAGTTTATTGCAGTCTATCCCAGTGCGTCAAGTAGTGGTTCTGCCGGTACATGGGCTGATATGAGAGGAACCAGCGATTATCCTTTTTATCTGGCAGTGCTTGATACTCTTGACAAAAGGTATTCAATCGACAGAAACCGGGTGTATATGACTGGATTTTCACAAGGCGGATTTATCAGCTTTGTCGCAGGGTGTAAATATTCCGATATCTTTGCTGCAATTGCACCAGTTTCCGGGCATGCTGCTTCGGGATGTACGATTAAGCGCCCGATATCCGTTTTTCTGACATTTGGTGCACAGGAGGATAAGGTATCTTTTGTAAACGATCTGAATATCTGGCTGAAGCTTGACAGTTGTCCATCGACACCGGCCTCCACATCCCGCTATCCGCAATCAAATTCAAAGGTAACCAGA
>CAYMGX010000052.1:14905-24701 GCA_964390065.1 uncultured Fibrobacter sp.
ATCGACACCGGCCTCCACATCCCGCTATCCGCAATCAAATTCAAAGGTAACCAGAATAACCTATGGACCATGTGCGCAGGGTACGTATGTAATCATGGATTCAATTTCAAGTCAGGGGCACCAGTGGCCATCATCCACCAATATCAACCAGGCAGAGGAAACGTGGGCCTTTTTTAAACAGTTTTCTCTGGACAAAGGAACAAATGTTCGTCAGAAAGCATTGTTGACAGAACGCAACCATGTGTCGGTAACAGTAACATCCGGTGTGCTTTCAGTTCAGGGTGTTGATAATGATCAGTACGGTATTGTGGAAATTCTTGATATACAAGGACGTCTTGTCTCCTCTGTCCCGATTAATGATGGTTTGATTCCTTTTAAGAATAAACCATCAGGTACCTATTTAGTTAATGTAAAGCGGGACAAGTATCAGCCGGTGCAATTCAGCGTAGTGGTGCCGTGAAATTGGCCTCACCTCCCAGCCTCTTCAACGCGCTGAAATCGCGACATATCCCAGCCCCGGGCCATCGGCTCAGGTATTCGTGAATCATCGGATGGTGTGCGTATTTGTATCGAAAATAAACGGTAAATATTGTAGCCCTGAAGGGGCGGGATAAGAATTGAACGATGATATGAATAATAGGACAATTGACAATCATCAAATTTACTATAAGGTATTGTACCTTTCCATGGTTAACTATAGGTGAGGATCATATCATCCCACTTTTGTAAATTACAAATTTTGTAATTTAGTTTATTCTGGTGTTATTCTAAATACTTTTTTACATTTTTCACATTCAAGATATTGAAGTGAAAAATCTTCTTTATGACACATATGTTTTAATTTGCCTAGTATTGGTAGAAATGTGATATGGTCACTATTATTATTTGTTTTTTCTAATGGAGTTGCGCATCCTTTATGAAATAATTCCGGAAATGATGAATTAACTGAAAAACCTGAAATGATTTCGGTGTTGTCAAATAAATGTTTTGTTGTTCTTGTTATGCTCAGTAATTTTTTTGTAGTTATAGAATCTTCATTTTCAATTCCGGTTGTAGTATACGCATGGTCAAGCATTGACAAAGCTTTTTCAAGGATCTTAAGATTTTTTTCTTCAACTATTAATTGAAAAAGATCATTCATATAATGCCTACCTTCAAGTTGTTATTCAAGAAATGTTACTTTAATCGAACTCTAATTTGCTAAATCATCAAGAAATTCTGAGGCCTCTCCACCACTCGTTACTAAAAGGTAATCTCTGGCTCTCGTACATGCAACATAAAGTAAATATCTTTCAGTATCATAAATCTCTTTCAATTCTGATTCGTCAGTAGTTGACTCGATTCTATCTTGTGAAGGAATTATTTCGTTGTCACATGCCATAACAACAACAGCACGAAATTCTAGTCCTTTTGCAAGGTGCATAGTACTTATTGAAAGAAAACCATCTTCAACTTCCATGTTTTTATCTAATGTTTTGAATGGAATAGTCGAAGCGCTTACAGCATTTTGTGCACGGTACGATTCTTTTGATGATCTTACAAATACACCAATTTCATGAGGCAGAACACCATCGTTACGTCGTGCTGTCAACCATTTGTTGACATAATCTAATTCACTATCAATTGTTTCAAGTTGAATAATTTCTGGTTTAGGTCCGTTAAAAACAGAGATCGTGCTTTTACGTTCTTCAACATTGCCATCAACATCAGAAATTTCAGGTGAGAGAAGCAGATCAGCCTGTTTTCGTATCTGATGAGAAGTCCTGTAATTAATTTTTAGTGTCTGGGCTCTTCCACGAATATCAATACCAGCAGCCTTCCATGAAAATGCCTGTTGGAAAATTCGCTGACCTATGTCGCCAGCAAAAAAGAGGCTATTAATGCGACCAGCACCAAGTGCTGAAAGGAAATGTAATTGTGCAACGCTAAAATCCTGCGATTCATCAACTACTGCAAAATCGAATGGCAGGCGTGGATTGCCTTTATAAAAATTGGCAAGATTAAAAAACATTTCTGATTCTGTTATCCAATTTTTGTTTCTTAATTCAGTCAATACGGTATCAAAAATATTCCAGAGTGTTTTACGGAGTGGCTCTGTTAATCGTGTCAATCTTCCCAACCGTTTAAAATCACGATACTCTTCCCACTTTGATAACTGCCACGTATCGATAATCTGTAACCATTCTGCCCTAATAAATTCAGGTGTAAAACGACTTTCCTTTATATCGGTAGATGCATCTGCTAGCAGTTTGTTAATTTCCTCATCAGTAACTATATGCTGTTTACCAAAATTGCGAAGTGTAAGTCTTTTTCCCAGTGTGTTAATTGCAATAACTTCAATTCTTTCACCAAGTACAGGTTCATGATGCAACAGGCATCGTAGCTTTTTTCGTAATGCATTTGCAAGCGGTTCTGAAAAAGTTGTGAGCAGAACTCTTGTTTCTGGATTATTTCTTGTAAGATAAACAGCACGATGTAAAGCGACAATGGTTTTTCCTGTTCCTGCAGAACCTGAAACGCGTGTTGGTCCGTTATATGTTTTTGTAATAATAGTTCGCTGGGTAGGGTGTAAAAAAATCGCCCATTTCTCCCAGGGGTATTCAAGGGCTTGTTTAAGCTCCTCAATATTTTCTATTGTTCTGAAACGACGTTGTGCATCAGGATGCGTGAACGGATCGGAACCTGGAATTGCTTTTTGTAAGATTTGCGGTTTCTTTCCAGTTGCCAGATCCAATAATGCTTCGGCTGCTTCTGCCGGCAAATGTTCGGCCACAGAAAGTATTGAATCTTCATCTGAATTGCGGATGTCATAAAACCATTCTTGCGGAACGCCGTAGTTTAAAAGTTCTTTGTCGGGGATATTCGCAAAAAGCAAAGACTTGTGAGTCTCTATATTCTCAACATATTTTGGAACAGTTATTTCTTTGACTGTTTCTCTTATTTCAACTAATTGAGCAGCACCGGTTGTTGGATGTGCTTCGATTTTGCGACGCATTGCCCAATTGTAAGCTTCTTCATGATGATTTACATGACATAATAAGAAGCTTGATTCTGTTTTATGAATAATAATCCGTAAATCACTGTTAACCCGGATTGACCAGAAGTTTTTATCTTTTGCATTGTCAATACGATGTAAACTCATTCCCGGATTTGATGGATCAACCTGAAGATCGAAGACTGTCATTTTAACTGCTTTTTGCTCATCGCCGGTCAGTCTGGTAAGGCTGTCGGTAAAGGTATCGGAGATTAGAAATTCCATGTTTTTAACTCATTTAATATCTAAGTTTTGAAGAATAAAGAAATATACAATATGTTGTAATTTAACGAGTTATGATGTTTAATAGCTTTTTAATGGCTAAATAGTATCCTTTTTAACAGCTAATAGTCCATTTTGCATACTTCCCTTTTTGTGCTGGAATTATGGTGCAATCTTTCTTAGACATAGAATGAAGTAAATTCCTGATTTTATTTTTTTTCTTTTCATCGCTCAGAACATCAGATAATTTATCCATTAAAAGATTTTCTATATCACTCTTTGATGCTGTTTTAAATTTCTTTAAATATTCGAGTATCATTTTTTTGTAATGATCATCATTAAAAGAACGATTGCGAATATATTCGGCTTTTTTATCTGTCGCATCGGCTAAGGTAGCGGTAATAAAAACGGAAGGATATCTTCCCTCAATGAGTTTTTCTTTCTTTAATTGTACTGCATCTTCCTTTGATATGAATTCCTTTTTTTGAACTCTGTCAAGTAAAATGACAGTTTTTAAATCAAGATCTGCTTTGCATTTTAATAAACGTGTATAGTTTTCATCAATAACTTTTCCTGCAATTTTGACTTTAACCCGCTTCACATCACTCAGGTCATAATCCGGTAATGGGAAATACCGGTGCATTTGTAATGAAAACATCCTCTTTATGCCACCACCCTGGGTATCTATAAGGTTTAAATTAACCATTGCTTGTGCCAGAAAATGATTTCGATAAAACTCTTGTGGTGCATCCTGATTAATTACATTCTCAACAATACCTGGTAAAAAACTACCCAGATTTGTGAAAAGTAGGTTTTCCGGTGATTCCACAACCTGAATTCTTCCACCAAGTGTGTAGTCCTGATGCGCGATACAGTTGTTTAATGCTTCGCGAATAACATATGGTTCGTATGTAAGTATTTCTGTTGGAAAAAGTGAATTGTCAAGTAAATACCTGTAATTAAGATTTCTGATTTTTGCATATACTTGTTCAACGGTAAGTAAAAAGGGTGGCCCGAAATGCTGATAATCTTTTTCCTGATTATGCTCATCTTTTAATATCCAGCTGATTTTGGCAATTCCGGGCGACAGATAGTGTTCTGTTTCCGGTCGCCCAAGCAATAGAATTGCAGTCCGGGTTATTTTCCCCTTGATTGTAATTTTTGATTTGTTTAAAAAGGTGATATCGTCCCAGGTTTGAATCTCATTCGTAAGATGTGTTGCTTTTTTTGAGAAAATTTCACGAGCTCGTTGAATCGCGATAGGATCAAGATCATCAATCGTGGCTGTATCACAAATGCCAGCAGACCAATCGATGTGTTTTAGTTGACTTCTGATACGTTCGAATTTTGGAAGACTGAGAGCAACAACAGATTCACCATCACGACCATAATAATGGCCTTTAAAAGCGACAGGAATTCCTTGTGGGGCAGGAGGTATCTGCAACATAATAACTCTGCCATTTGGATGTGCAACTTCAAATATGTCTAAAAAACTTATTCTATCTGTATGAACTGCCAATTCATGTTTTAAGCTGTCCAATGAAGATTTGTCAGAGCGGAACTTAGAACCGCAGATAGTGTGATTATCTTTTACTCCAAAAACTAACCATGCACAGGGTTTATGATTCAAGTTGGCTTCATTTGACAACGCAGAAAAGTATTGCCCGATTTTATTGAAATCATAATTTGAATTTGCTTCTTTAAATTCAACCCACTCTGTTTCGTGAGGTAACGCAAGAAGTTCATTGAGTGTTCTTAACAAGTCATACTCATTCATAATTTCACACCTTGTAAACCTTCATAACCTCATCACCCAAATGGTTTATTACCTTAACGGCAATTCTTCCTGATTGCGGTTTGTCAAATGGCTGGGATGTGTCGCTGTGTAGCGTTTCCCATGCTTCCTGATTTATTTCTGCTTTCAGGGATGTTTTAAGTGATTTATACGGGTCGTTTGCTCCGAGAAAATATGCCTGACGAACAAAGAAACTTTCTTCATTGTAGTCTGTATCGACAAACCAGCAGGCTATACCGTCTGCATTGTCGCTTCTGATACTTCCGGTATTGGGATCAAATACATCGACGCCGATTATTTTTACTTGTACCTGATCGTTTGAAGTTTTAATAATTTCGATATCCGGTTCACCAAATATAACAAACAGGTTGCCTTTACCATTATTTCTAAGGTCAGCTCCCATATGTAAATCTGCATTCATTCGGGCTTTAAGGACTGGAATACGGCCAAGCTTTGCAAAATCGGTAGATCTCGCGTCGTAATTGAATGCACAGGTGATTACAACATCGAACATCGCTTCACCAGCTTCGCGTGCCACTTCTACCAGATCTGGGCGGGTCACGGTACCAAATTCAGGGCCGATAAAAATACCAGCCCGTTTTTCTGTTATTGTTCCATCAATTGTTTCTGTATACCGACCTTCTGCACAAATCATAGTGCCCGGCCAGGGGGTAAGTGATGTAAAAACAATTTTATCCTCTTTGTGAACTTGTTGAACTCCTGCATTTTTAAGGTTTTCAAGAATCATTCTGATAAAATCCTGCTCGTCGGCATAGGCACTCTGGTTCTCTTTTATTCCGTCAACAAGATCATCTTCTTCGTCAATAACAAGTACTTTATGTGGGGAAAGGCTTTCTACAGTAAACGGCCCGGCCACGCGCACTTTCTTTTTGTCCTCATATGGTTTGTCGTAAAGGTATTCAAATTCTGCTTTTGCTGCAATGGAAGCATCAATCTCCTTTTGACGGGCGATACGCAACTCCCACCACTTTTTATGGGTGTCTTTTGCCTCTTTGCTCCATTTGTCCTCTGCATTACGCGGGATTTCCCACTCTTCCCACTTTGTTGTAAGCAATTTATTAAGGCTTTCGCGCAGCGGTTCAAGTGCAGCCTGATATTTGTCCCAGATGACATCAATTTCTGTATTGTTTGCTATTGACTTAAGTGTAATATGGGGTACACGTTCGTAGACAAAGCCGTGACGGATATTGTTGTACACCGGTTTACTTGATGGAGCCGTGCGGGTAACGTTTGCTTCTTTAAGCTGCCCGTCGCGGCTGTCTGCGAGCAGGTAGTAGGGGTATCGTGCACCCATGATACGTGCGCGTGCAAGAGCAAGAGCTACTCGCGATGTGTCAATAGTAATCCAGCGGCGTCCCCATTGTTCAGCAACATATGCTGTGGTTCCGGAACCGCATGTTGGATCGAGGACGAGGTCGCCGGGATCAGTGGCCATTAGGAGACAACGTTCTATGAGCGAAGAGCCTGTTTGAACAACGTAAACCTTTGGATCAGTTCTGCTTTGCACACTACCACCAATATCAGTCCAAATATTATGGATTGGTTGTACAGCAAAATCATTAAAATATCTCACATACACTAATCGGTTACCAGAAACTTCGATTCTTCTAGCGTTAAGAAGTATCTGCATACCTTTTGGGTGATTAGCTTTCCAATGGCAATTATTCGCAGGATGGTATGTTTTACCATACATGCAGAATGGCTGTTTATCTATAGCAGAACCTTGGCTAAGTAAATTGTCATAACGAAATATTTTAGATACATCATCTATATCTTTCGTGCCCATTTTTTCATCAGCTGTTAAAGGTCTTCTTTGTAAATCGCTTAGCTCCACTTGATCATTCCTATTGCCAGGATCACCAAGAGGTGACTTCTTTTTAAAATAAAGTTGCCTATATTTAATCGAATTCGCTTTTTTTGCATACCAGAGTATATAATCACCAGCTCTACTCAACGTTGCAGTGTTAAATCCACCAGTAGTAGAGTATGAAATCATCACAATGAAATTCTCAGAACCAAAAACTTCATCCATTATGCTACGCACTAGATGAACGTTTTCATCTCCAATTTGAACGAATATCGAACCAGTATCATTTAATAAATCTCTTGCAACAGTAAGTCGATCTCGAATGTATGTCAAATATGAATGCATTCCATCTCGCCAAGTATCGCGAAATGCTTTTACCTGTTCAGGTTCTCTCGTAATATGTAACGTATTACCATCTTTTTGATCTCTACTGTTGGTTGACCATTGAAAATTTGAATTAAAATTAATGCCATAGGGCGGATCAAAATACATGCATTGTACTTTTCCTCTCAAACCTTCACGCTCTGCAAGTGATGCCATTACCTGAAGGCTGTCGCCAAGAATCATGCGGTTTGCCCAGTGCGCATCGTGCTGGTAGAACTCGGTTTTTGCCTCTTCATTTGGTAAACCATTAAAATCTGAAAAAAGATCAATCTGCTCAGGGGCTTTTTGTCTTGCCTTTGTCTGATTAAGCAGATCATCAATAAGTACTTTCGGGTGAACCTTTTCCTGAATGTAAATTGGCGGTGCATTCACAACTAGATCAGACCAGTCCTGATCATCTTTACCGCGCCACACAAGCTGTGGATCAAGGTCACGGTTGCGACGTTCATACGCCACACGCAGAGAGTTTTTATCTTTTTTCTCCATCACCGACTGATATTCTGCGGTAGGTATATTTTTACGCGTCGCGTCAATATGTGTTATCGCGTCAACGGACTTATCGGTTTTTTGGGATTCTTTTTTTGCCATTATATTTTATATATCCTGCAAGTATAGTGTCAGTTGTTATTGTTATTCTCTGTAAATTTACTAATTACTGTATTAAACTGTTCATTTATCTTATTTGACAATTCAGATTCAAGAATATAAACATCAGTAAACTCCGCAAATGCCCATCGACCGAATTTGCCAAGACGGTTTACTCCAGGAACCCAATAGGTATCCATTGTCTGCTTCTTAACTTTTGCATCTTCACCACGATATCCTTTTATTTCGATAATCAGATTTAAAAGATCTTTTTCCCCATGCCCATCATTGACAAGCAAAATAAAATCCGGATAGTAGGTTCTTGTAATCGAACCGGATTGATAGGGAACTTCAAAGTGGAGTCCATGATTCTTGACATAGCTGTAAACTGCCGGGTGTGCTTCAACAACACGGCAGAACTCTGCTTCCCATTCACTATCATAGATTACCCAGTTTATATGACTTTTCCGGGCATCAGTCTGCCACCGGTCTGCTTTTGATGTATTAAAATTGACATGAATTGTAGAACCAAGTGGGTTATAGGGATCAAGAATTGCCTTCACAGGTACATCATCGCGATGTGCCCTGGTTATACCCGCAGTAATGCGATTACAGGCTCTATCTGCAAGCTCCTGATACATCAGTTGTGCGGGATAGGTTCCCCCTTTGCAAACAAGATAGTTGTCAAGCCATAACTTGGTAATGGATTTCAATTGCCCGAACAGCGAAAGTTTTGGCCCCTCATTTTCATCGCGCCACTTTGTAAACAGTAATCGTTGCGTGAGGTGATAGAGCAGTGTCGATTTACGTAAATCACCCGTATGAACAAGATTAAGATCAACACCTTCACCGATAATCCCCGAAGTGGTCGTAATTGATGGTCCGACTATTTCAGGTGTCAATTCAAGTATGGAATCATCATCAAATGCAACTTTTAAGCGCTCCTCCGGTAATTCAACACGGTATCCCTGAACTCGCGGGAAACGAATTTCCAGCGCATCGCGTTCAGGACGAACCGCTTTGACCTGAATGGTTTCCCGTGGCGGTTGTGGGGTTGACACAACGGGTTTTGCTGTAAAATCAAAAGGAATTCCCAGAATGTCAGCATATTCCACATTGAAAAGATTTTCTTCGTTAAGATCATACGATTGTCTTCGCAATGCCCGACCAATTACCTGTTCACATAACAACTGTGTACCAAATGCGCGTATGCCAAGAACATGAGTAACCGTGTTTGCATCCCATCCTTCGGTAAGCATTGAAACAGATACAACACAGCGGATTGATTCGCCAAGGCGGCCTGGTTTTCCCACTGTGTTCATTGCTTCACGAAGCAGTTCTTTATCACTTATATTTTCAGCCTGAAGTGCATCACCGGTACGCTCAATAATTTCACGCCTGAACCGTTCGATTTCATCTCCTGCCATAGTTCTGAAATTATCATCCAGAGCACTGTCGGATTCAAGTTGCGAGCTGTCAATTAAAAGTGTTCGTGGCCGGGGAATTGGATCACCATGCTCATTAAAATTGTTGAACAGTGCAAGTCGTCCGGGGACTAAAATTGATGATCCGTCGTCATTTTTGCGTTGAAACCCTGATATATAGTCATATACCAGTTTTGATGTTGACGTATTGTTACATACGACAATAAAACAAGGTGGAACCCTGATGCCATTGTTTTGCCACAAAGTATATGTTTTCTCATAATGTCCATATAGTACTTGTAAAGCTGTTTCTAATTGCGGTGGAATGCTCAATGGATCAATAGTTGATGAATTTCCCCGTCCTTTTTTTGGCATCTTTGAAGCAATATGTTTCCATAGTTCCCTGTAAATCGGAACTTCATTTCCCGGAATATTATCAGCAACAGGAACACGGGGCAGTTTTACAATGCCGCATTCAATTGCATCCATAAGAGAAAAATCACTCATTGTCCACGGGAAGAGTG
>CAYMGX010000052.1:24801-28167 GCA_964390065.1 uncultured Fibrobacter sp.
CCGCATTCAATTGCATCCATAAGAGAAAAATCACTCATTGTCCACGGGAAGAGTGTCCCTTCAACATACCCGGAACCAGAAAGGAAAAAAGGAGTGGCAGAAAGATCAATCACCCTTGAAAGTCCTATGGTGCGGTTTACAATTTCAAGGCCGGAGATCCAAAGTCGTGCGGCCTCATTATTTTTCTCAGCTTCCTTTTTGTCATCACCCTTTAAATCTTCTTCGATGTCATCAGGCTTTTCCCTGTAACAGTGGTGCGCCTCGTCATTAATGGCAAGAATAGTTTTCATTCCCATAAGGGAAGGCATTACGCGCTGAAGCATCTGACCTTCAGTTTCGAGTGTGTCAAGCGCATCACCACGCCCCTGAAGTAATGATCTTCCACCTTTTGAAAGTTCCATACGTTCACGCAGTTTAAATGCATGGTAATTGGTGATTACTATTTTTGCACGTTCGATATCCGGTAACATGTCTGCAGGAATTAATTCGCGTCCCTGATAATAACTGTCAGGATCATTTGGTTGCAGTACCCGTAAACGATCTTTAATTGTCAAGCCAGGTGTAACGATAAGAAAGCCTCGTGTAAATTTTTTGCTTGTTGGCCGCCGCACTGCATTTATTGTCTGCCAGGCAATAATCATTGCCATCACGGTTGTTTTACCAGCACCAGTTGCAAGTTTGAGTGCAAGTCTCATAAGACCGGGGTTTGCATCATTATTTGCATTTTCGAGATGTTCAAGGATACTTTTACCTGATTTATCATTAGGAGCAACTTCAGTGAGCCAGATTGCAGTTTCTACTGCTTCCAACTGGCAGAAAAATGGTCGGATACCATTAAACTGATAATGACGCCAGTGCTGCAAAAGCCGTGTGGTTTCCGGAGTTACACCCCATCGGGTCGGATCTGGTAGCGCTCTCCATTTTTCAACATGATCGCGAAGGATGTTGATTATTGGTGTCGGGTCGTATTGCTGCTTTTGAGTCGAAAGCCCTTTACCCTCATCGAAAACCATGTTTTGCTGTTCCGGCATGCTCTTTTGTTTGCGGGATTTCGGAATTGCAGTTATAAATTCCGCTTTGCGACGACGGTCGATAATTTTTTGTGTCGGTTGCCCGTTTTTATCCAACTCCCAATGTCGTTCCGGTGCTTTATACGGTGAATTGAGTATGGGATGGTCGAAAAATGGGTTTGACATTTAATACCTTTACCCTTAATAACGAATGTAAGTAGTATGTTCTATATGAAATTAGATGTATGTAGAACCAATATGAGAAATAACATCTAATATATCTGAATTATCGGTAACATCATTAAATCTAAGTTCTTATTCCCTGAGATGTCAAGATAACATCTGATTTGAAAGAAAAAACATTACCGGAGAGCACGAGATAATAAAAATAAGTAGTGTATTAACTCATACATACCCGACAGTACCTCACAGTTTTCCTAAACCTGTAAACAGGTATTTATACACTTCCTGACAGCTTTACTGTAATTACCAACAGGTCTTTTTACATTACAGCATTTCTGGGTAGGTTTCACAGTGTTAGGAGATCTATCTGCAGCTTTAACTGTATCTTATTGCAGGAATTCCAGGATCTCTTCACACCATTTTTGAAGCGGGTTGCACAATTTCTGAAAGTCTTCACTCGGTAAATACTGGTCAAACTCCTATAAAGACTGCTTAGAAATCTGTTATCAGAGGGAAAATTTTTAGTGAAGAGTTCATTTTCTCTTGTGAAGACTGAAAACTGTTCTGCAATAAGATAGTGAAACAACTGTGAAGACACTTTATGGGCGTGTTGCAAAGTTAGGAATTTACCAAGATGCGTCGCCTCGGCTCCGCTCGGCGACCTGTTACTGTTGTTGACAATAAGGACCAAATATCATTCCACTCCCCCTCTACCGCTTGCGGACGACGCATCGAAGTGGTTGCAGAACCAGAGGGGGCCGGGAGGTGAGGCTCTTCACTGCAAAGTCACCTTCTGTGTATGCAACAATCCCGAACCGATAACCTTTACAATATACGTTCCACTGTGCATTTTCGGAAATACAAGTTTATTGTTGATAATAGTCTTTCTGTCAATTGATGCAACCATTTTTCCGGATAGATCAAATACCCGCACTGTTGCATCACCAGTAGTTCCATTGAATTTTACACTGATACCGCGTGATAAGGTGGAAATTGCTACAGATGGTTTAACTGTATTATGCTGAAATATAGTTGCTTTATGTGATCCTATTGGGCCAGCCACCGATGTCTGACCGCTTCTGTAACTGTCAATAACATTCAGTGATGCGTCAAGTACATAGGTCATCCCTGCCTCGGTAGGAAAAGACTTTACCATGGATTTATGCCGTACATTACAGGTCGTACCGGCAACTGAACTCACAATTGCCCTTGACAAAGTCATATTCGCCCATGATACAGAATCAATAATAAAACCACCTCTTGCACGTAAACCGCGGAATGAACCGGAAGACCAGCGGTCGGGAAGGGCAGGTAAAAAGTTGATTTCATCGTTATGGCTCTGCAGCAGCATCTCATTTACACCCGATACTGCTCCGAAATTACCATCAATCTGAAATGGCGGATGTTCATCAAAAAGATTCGGATCTGTCCGCTCAGGTGTCAAAAGCATCTGTATCAGCTTATATGCATGATTACCATCCTCCAGACGTGCCCAGAAATTGATCTTCCATGCAAGTGACCATCCTGTTGCCATGTCTCCTCGTTGTGCCAAGGTGACTGTTGCCGCTTTGGCAAGATCCGGTGTGCCCCGAACAGAGATCTGTGCGCTCGGAAACAGGCCATAGCAGTGTGAAACGTGGCGGTGATTATCGGTCGGACTATCCCAATCTTTAAACCATTCCATCAATTGGCCCGATTTTCCAATCTGATTTGGCGGCAATCGCTTTACAGCTGCATCTGCCTGAGTGCGGAATTCTGCATCAGTGTCTAGTATCTTTGATGCTGCTATTGAGTAATTTAAAATATCACGTATTATTTGCACATCCATAGTCGGTGCAAAGCTGCCATCACAGTTCCATGCTGCAGGTTTATTTTCAGGTGATGCACTCGGGCAGGTGCCCAGATACTTCTTTCCCGAAAATGGTTCCTCGACCATTGTTGCCAGAAAGAATTCTGCAGCCTCTTTCATAACCGGATAGTATTCGGCGAGAAATGCTTTATCTTGTGTAAAAAGATAGTGTTCCCATAAATGCGTGCTAAGCCATGCCGCTCCTGTCGGCCATAATCCCCACGCACCATCAATCGGAGCGGTCCTGTTCCATAGGTCGGTATTGTGATGAGCTACCCATCCTTTATCAGAACCCCAATGAACTTTGGCGGTTTCTTTTCCCGG
>CAYMGX010000053.1:0-27822 GCA_964390065.1 uncultured Fibrobacter sp.
CATCACAATGTCAGAAAAACTGGTGGGAAAACAAGTGGGAAAAACATGATGAACGCCTGCGTGGTAAAATGATATCCGCAATGAAACAATCACTCTATCCGTATCTTCCGGTTCTTAACAAACCACAAATACTGGATCAAACCTGCTTTAAAAACGGATTCTGTATCACTGCTGACTATGATGGTTCATCCGGAATAACAGTTGATCCTTCGATATCAACTATCAACTGTTTCATAGGCCCCCCCGGAGGCTTTTCCACTGATGAATGTGATTTGTTCAGACAAAACGGATTTTCATTTCTGCGCCTCGGCCAGACACGATTGCGCACCGAACTTGCTTCCACTGCAATGCGTTGCGCATTGTGGCAGTAATGCCGGGAATTGATGTGAAACTTGATAATTACGAAAATTTTGGATGCCCGAACAATTTCGGACACCCACGAGGGGTGTCCCTACGGTGGGTAATCGTGACAACCGATTACCCTACCGCCCGACCATAATGCCGATTCCCAATTGATTTGAAATGAAACGTTCTTTATAGGTCACACCCTCATAGGGAAATATATCGCTTTCTACTGTACTGTTTACCGGATTCCAATATCTGAATTTGTAAACCACCCGAAGGCCAATGAATTTATTCACATTAAATTCAAGACCTGCTGATGCGCAAAGACTAACACAAAATGTGTTGTATGTTTCCAGATACGGTTCATCCAGGATTCGTTTCTTCTTGTACCATTCATTCTCTTTAAGTACAGAATAGTGCAATCCAAATCCCGCACCGCAAAAAAGATCGATTTTGGGCTTTTTAACAAATTCATACTGAAGCTCAGGCGACAAGCCGAAGCTGTTAAAAAGTGTGCTTTTTTCCGTATCAACAATAGTACCGTCATTCAACGATACATCCCGGATCGTTTTCTCAACCGCAGAACCGATTTCGTAATGAAGAGGCAGTGAAATTCTTAAATTCACCGGAAGATAAAACATTCTGGCGCCATACACCTCTACAGCAGGCATCACAGCCCGATTCTCATTTTGTTCAATATCATTACCGAGGTCATACGTGGCGAACCGGTCGTGAATACTCGCATTGACACCCAGAACGTATTTGTAGTTGTAGCTTCGGGCAAATGTACTTACTGCTATTACAGTAAGTACAACAAATAGCTGTATTGTTTTCATTGGAATACTTCCTACCTTTGTATCAGTTTGTAGTTTTTAAAACCACCAAGCTGCCTGCCTCCAAGCAGTTTCTGTTCAATAAATGTGAGGAACCGGTATTTAAACCGCTCATGCTTATTTTTAATCTTTGATTTTCCTTTATACTGTAGCTGATCACTCCAATTCATCTGCGCAATCCAGTTTTTCATTACATCAGGACTGGTATCAGTATATCGGGGAACTTTTTCAAGTGAACCATAATCAAACCTGTTATTTTCAGAGTCATCTCGTTCGCCCCAGAATCGCACGAAATAACGTTTCTTTATCTGCATCATTTCAGGCGGTCTGACCCATCCGTAATGAAATATCTCAGCATTTACTTTTGCGACATTTATCTTTTCCCCGGCCTTACGAAACGATTGTGCATCACCCCATGATTCAATGCCGCATCTGTTTCTGATAATTCTTATCTCCCGGGGGTACCAGGCATGACTGATATGGTAATGTTCATAATCTCCCCAGAAGTGCTTATAATCAAATAATAGTCCCTCCACATTGGTATCATTTACCAGTTCTTTACACCGTGCATAAATAGGTTCATGGAATTTTTCATGAACCACTTCATCAGCCTGAATATAAAAACACCAGTCACCACTGCAGGCATTGAGCGCAACATTACTCTGTTCACTCAGAATGGTACCTTTTTCGTATAATGGTTTATCCCAGGTGGTATCAATAATTTTGATTTTCGGATCTTTAATCCGTTCAACAATCGCACGAGTCATGTCATCATCATCACCTTTACCGATTGCGATAACGAATTCATCACAGACCGGAAGAATCGAACGGATAGATTCCTCAAGCGGGTAGTATAGCTTTGTAATATTTCTTGCAAATGAGAAACCGCTGATCTTCATGCTTTACCCAATCTCCTCTGCTCCAGTAATTCATCTGCTGCATTTACGACTGAGTCAACCGTCAGCTCATTGACATTATGTGTAGTACCTGCAACCAGCTCCCTTGAGATGCACCTATACGCGCGCCACCGCACCAGATTCTCTCCATCGACACAATATAATCCCACAATTGGTACCTTATACCCGGACGCTATATGGATCAGTGATGTATCCGGGGTGATAAAGAGTGACAATCGTGATATCATTGCTGTCACAGTGTGAAGATCATAACCGGCAACAATAACAATACGATTTGCATTACTAAAAATTTCTCTGATCCATGTTACCTGCTCACCAACAGCAAAAAGTATAAGGGAGACATTTTGATACGACTTCAGAAGTCTCCCGATAAGCTCAATATACTTTTCCTTGCCCCATTGCCGTTCACTTTCACCTGCACTGCAATTGATACCTACTAACGGAAGCTGCGAATTATTGTTAGCAAGTAATGATGTAACATTCTGTATATGTTTTTCAGCAGGAAACAATTCTGTCCGTAGATCACTTGTAAATTTAAGCCCAAGTGCAGTCTCAATCAGTACCCTGTTTCGTTCGATAATATGATTACCCACTGCATTGGTAATAATATCAAAATACTGCTGGCCCTTATGTTTATGCATGCCTGCGATAGTTGTAACTTTTGACCTTACAAAACGGGCAATCTGCGTAGATGTCCGGCTGAAACCGGGAATCAGATCGATCAGGTGTGAAATGTGTTGTTTACGAATCCAGAGAATAAGCCGTATAACGTCAATAATTGAATGAAAATTAACAACTTTTATTTCATCAACAAATGGATTGTTCTGTACTACGATACTGTTCTGAGGACTACATGCAATAATGATGCGAATTGATGGTTCATGCATTTTGATAAGTTTGAAAAAAGGGGTTGCAACAATAAGATCACCCAATTTGCCGGGACGAAGAAACAGCACATTACAATTCGCGATCCTGTTCAAATTATTTACCCACTCTTATTTTCTTTACTATGTATATTTTCGTGGAAATAATACTAATGCACACCAGTTGTAACCATTTATCTATACTATTTTTTCTTGAATTTCAGTAACTATTCTTTTTGATCTGGTTTACCAAACATCTCTTTGTCAACATCATAAATTTCTTTCTTATGGACATTTTCCCACATTTTGAGATATTTACAAAAAACATAAAATGATACAATTGCAGCATTTGCAAATCCTTTAATGCCACCCAGAAAACCAAGTTGAAAAAAGTATGTCTTTATGAATCTGAATATCGGATTAAGAAAGATTCGTGCAACAATAAATGAACCGGCCCGTTTACTGTTTGCAGCCTGTGATGAAAACCGGTTCATTTTTTCCACCTGATGAAAAATATCCCTATAGGTGAAATGAATCAGATCACATTGTAAGAAGGCTGCTTTGGTATCAGGTTTCATGATCACTTCATAATGAGGTTCCTGTCCGCCCCAAGTGCCGAGCGTTTTATTAAACAACCTGATTTTCCTGTCCGGGTACCATCCGCAATATTTGAAAAAGCCATTAATGTAATAGTTGAGCCGGTTTACAGAATATGCATCTGCATCAAAACCTTTTTTTTTTAGATCCATTATGCGGCTACACAGTGTATCAGTAGCCCGCTCATCGGCATCAATGCAGAAAACCCAATCATTAGTTGCCAGTGATGTTGCATAGTTAATCTGGTTGATTATTGTTTCCGGCTTACGCTGAAAAACCTTATCTGTAAACGTGTTAACAATATCAAGTGTTCTATCGGTACTAAAAGAGTCAACCACTACGATTTCATCGCTGAACCCTGACACTGTCTTCAGGCAACGTTCTATTACTTTTTCCTCATTATACGTAATAATTACTGTCGAAATTTTATGCATTAAGCCCGCTTTGCAGAAATTACATATTTTGTGTAAAATAATTCATTCCAGTAACATCAAGAAATAATGCAGTGTGAATGGCTAAAAATTCGTTTTGTTTTAAATTATGCAACAACTCTTAATAACTTTTTTAGATATTTTTGAGCATTATGTAACTATTTTCTTTGATACATCTGTTAATTTTATGTGGTTTAAAGGGCCATGTTCATTTTTAAAATATACTGAAAGCACTTGAAGATGTACCATGACTAAACTCAACCTACAAATAGGTGATTGAATCAAAATACTCCTCATTACGAATCCACTATTTCCAAAAACAAGCGATCAACATATTTCTCCCAGGTAAATTCATCTTGAACCCGCATTTTTGCATTCAATCCCATCTCATTTCGCATTTTATCATTTTCCAGAAGAGTACAGACATATTTTACAAATGATTCATTATCATTTGGTGAGATGATAAATCCGCTAACCCCTGATTCGATGGCATCGGGAATTCCACCGGCATTCGAACCAATCACCACTTTTTCACAGCAGTTTGCCTCAAGAAAAGTAATTCCAAAGCCCTCAATATCTTTGTTGTCATTCAATGATTTACTTATCATTACATACAAGTCACAGGCATTGTACAACGTAAGCTTTGTCTCTTCGTCAACATACCCTGTAAAGACAACCTTATCAGCGACATTATTCTCCCGAGCTAATAATTGAAGTCTTTTTATTTCTTCTGGATCACCACTTCCTGCAATTACATACAGCAGATCAGGTATGTGTTTACAAATTTGTGACAAAGTGGAAATAACAAAATCCTGACCTTTCCGCGGCACAACTCTTGCAGCAGTTAACACAATCTTTTTTCCAGACCATCCAAACCGCTCTTTACATATAGCAGGATCCGCTCTTACATACCGCTGAATATTTACACCCAACTTATTTACAATTGATGAAACACCTATCTCGTTTAGCCTGGATGCTGTATAATTGCTATTTGCAAAAACAAAATCCGCTTTCTCGAATGTCCTTTTCATTTGCCGTTCTTTTTTTCCACCAATCTGCCGCGTAACTTCATTCCCATGGGCAAACAGAACTGATCTCCAGCCAAACAGTCTTGCAAAGAAGAACGTCGTTCGAGCAGTTTTCCATGTCTGAGAATAAAATACCACCTTATTCCCATATTTAAACAACAGCCTGAAACATAACAAAAGCAGGTAAATATCTTTGCAGCTTTTCCATCCCTTACGAGGTAGGCCAAACAGATCAATTTGAATTGTTTTGTAAATGGGATCTCTGAAAAGATCTTTAAATCCACTTAATGCAGTTTTTAACCCTCTTCGTTGAAACTCGATGGCTGTTTCCCATGCTGCTTGTGCTATTCCCCCATCGGTTGGAGGTAGATATTCATAAAGCATTACATGGAAGTAATCTTTGAGTTCTTTATTGCTAAAATGCGCCAATGATAGTCTCTTTATTGCTATTTATTTCGGTTACTATAATAAGTCGTAAAAATACACACTAACCACGTAATGGAGGACAACAATTTTCAACCAATTTAAATAAATGTAAATATCCGGTAAACCACGTCCAGAAACTTATTTTGTCTGATATTAAAGATAATGTTTTCTACTGCACAGAAATCAGCTTTATTTCCAGTTGATGACGAGAAATTCTTTGAGTTCACGTTGTGTTGCATTGAAGAGTTTTGAGAGAAGAGTTTTGATATAAGTAGACGGATCATATTTAAAAAACAATTCTCATCTATCTTTTCCCTTTAAGCGCAAGTAGCTCACGCTCGGTATCAGCACACATTTTCTCCACTGAATACTTTGCCACCACCGTTTTGTAACCATTTTCAGAGAGCCGATCTTTTTTTGCCGTATCGTCAATCAGTTGCAGTGTTGCGGTCTTAAAACCATTGATGTCTTCAAATGGTATAATAATTCCATTCTCATTATTCTTTACCACTTCCGCAACACCCGCGATGTCAAAAACCACACACGCTTTCGCATGTGCCATCGCCTCAAGCATTACATTCGCCATTCCCTCAGAACGTGATGTCAACCAGAAAATATCTGCCGCCTGCAGTAACCCTGAGACATCATCCCTGTACCCGGTAAAAACAACCTGATCTTGGATATTCAATGTTTCAGCAAGATGCTCATATTCAAACCGTCCACTACCATCCCCGACAAGCACAAGACGCACATTCTTTTTATCCCTGTGGACCTCTGCGAATGCTTTTAGTGCATAATCAATACCTTTTTGTGAAGATAAACGACCAATGCACATCATACAAACGTCACTATTATCAATATTTAATTCATGACGATACCGCTCGCGAATCTCCGGCGACAATTCCGGGATCTTCACACCATTATAAATCAGCCTGCATTTTGAAGGATCAAAACCTCTGGTACGTGAAAGGGTATCAATAATTCTGGTAGAGTTAACAATCACAATGTCAAACAACTTACAAAATGCGAACCGGTTTCTGAAGTTATGCAACGGTCTGTCAATTCCCATTCTGGCCGCGACTTTTGCTCTGCCTTTTGCAGCAAGCCCGCCAAGTATATACTCCCGCTGCTTAGTGGGTATAACGACATCAATTGATTCCATCTTTATAAAATGCCGGATTTTCAACAAGGTAACAATATCAACGTTATTTGCGAAAGCAAATTTTACAAACTTAAGGTTTTTCTCTGAGCACTTCTGTCTGAAAAGATCTGACCGGCATCCAAGAAATACGTTATGACCGCGATGTGCAAGTGCAGAGGCAGCAGTCAACGTCCACTTTTCATTGCCACCCCATTCTTTAGCAGAATTTAAAAACAGGATATTCATTATTTTATTAATTATAAACCTTATTTGTAAATAATACCCGGACGCCTCACCCCCCAACCCCCTCTCCACAAAGTGTAGAGGGGGAGAAAAACAATGTGCAGGCTTCACGAGCACTCTAATCAGACTCCCCCTCTACGCGTTAGCGGAGAGGGGGCCGGGGGGTGAGGCTCTTCATGAAAAGCCGTTCAACACCTTCAACATTCTTCTCTATAGTAAACTTTTCTTTTACACATTCAAGACCGGCTTTCGCAAGTCTGATCCGCAGCGATTCATCTGAAAGCAGCAGTTCTATCTTCTCAGCAAGCGCTCCAGCCGATTTGACCGGTACAACATAGCCATTTTGTCCATCAGCTATTATCTCTTTTGTCCCACCGGCATCTGATGCCACCACAGCGGTTCCAACAGCCATTGCTTCAAGCACAACATTCGGCAGTCCTTCATCTATTGAGCTTAAAACGAAGATATCTGCACCGTACATAAGTTCCGGGATATCACTGCGATGTCCTGCAAAATGTATGTAATTGTCAACATTGAATTTAACCGCAAGCTCCCGGTATGGTGCAGCATCCCCCTCCCCTGCTATTACTGCATGAGGATAATATCCTTTTTTGTTCAGTAAACTGACAGCTTCAATAAGATACTCAAACCCTTTCTGCCAGAATAGACTGCCAGCTCCAAATAATACCGGACGTGCAGCATTACCGCATATCGAGGTGATTTTATTCCTGTCAAATTTTGATATATCAGGAATCTCAACACCGTTGTGCACGACGTCAATACGATCCTGCGCAAGCCATGAATACTGCTTAAAATTGTCCTTTATAAACTGTGACGGGCTTATCACCCTGTCTGCAAAATATTTGTAGGCAAGCCGGTAGCGCAATTTATTGCAGAGAAGCGACAAGCCCTTACGAACATAGACCACCTTGACACCTGCAATTCGTGCAGCTATTCCACCAAGCCGGACATCTTTTTCAAAATTGCAACAGAGGACATCAGGTTTAACCTTTAAAAAAAACGCCACAAGCAGACTGATAATTATTGGTGAAAAATCGGCATGAATATTCATTGGTTTAACAGTAATACCGCGCGACTTCGCATTATCAAGCCATACTGCATTTTTTTTCCCGATGCAGATAACCGTATGACCTCTTTCATGCAATCCGGCAGCCGCATTGACCATCCATTTTTCACCACCACGCCATATATGTGCAGGTATGGAGTTCATGAAAACAATGGTCATCTTTTTTGAATGCTGTGTTGTTGACATCAGTGGGAGGTGACAAGTAACAAGTGACATGTGACACGTAAATCGAATACCATATAGTGTTAAACTCCTGCGTTGTGTTTTATTTCCATCGCGGCACCAATGACATCTTCAGGCAGAATGGATACAAGACATTCAAAGTTTTTCTTTGTACACTCTTTTTTAAAACAAAATCTGCATGGTGCATCCAGTGATGTAATCACCTTATTATTTTTTCCAAGTGGTCTGCGCCATGATGGTGACGAACCGCCAAAGATTGATACAACAGGTGTACCGCAATAACTTGCGATCTGCATCAGCCCGCTATCATTGGCAATTACCACCGATGCTCCTGCGATAATTGTTGCAGCTTCATCAAGGGATGTCTGCCCGGTGAGATTGACAACCCGATGCGGCAGACGCTGACCGATTTTTTTTGCAATGCGAACTTCGGAATCATCACCGAGAATCACAAAATTCTGATCAGCCCAGATCTTGACAAGTTCCTCAAAACCGGTCCATCGCTTGGTATCATCACCGGCTCCCGGACATAATACAGCGTATCCTCCAAAGTGGGGATGCTTTTCGACTGCAACTCCAGTCCACGCTGATGGCTCAACATACCGGCATTCAAGCACCGCCGAATATTCCCTGCTCAGATGCTCAGTTTTTGTTGAGATCTCTTCAGGAATTTTTTCTGTTAAAAACTGATTACGCTGCTCGGCACTTATACCCCTGCAATGCGCAACACCTGTTTTAAACGCAAAATAAGCCGACGAAAATGAATGCGGCAAAAGATAGAGCTTATCAATCATTGCCTCACGAACCAGTGCTGCAGAATCAAGCAGTTGAAGATTATTCTTACGATTGTATGGAATTACCGGCAATGATGTCATTATGTTACAGAGTGCAACAAAACGTTCGGGTACAATAAGGGAAATTTGATGGTCGCATTCACGTGATTTATTGGTAACTACGGCAAGCGCAATAACAAACTCACTTAACCAGTTTGGCATAAGAACGCCAAGCCTTTGAATTTCATCAACTACGTATGCTGTCTGATCATCCTGAAGAGAGGATGCAAGACGATCCCAGGTCTGCTGCCGCGATAACTCCCGCTGAAAAAGGGCATCCAATCCCCCATTACCAAACATAGCCCGCACTCCAGAAAATGTGTATATTTTTAAGCAAAATACATCATGTATACAGGTGGGGGAAGTGAGAAGAAAAGAAGAAAGTATAGATTGGGAAGATGTGTGCCCTGAGTATTATATGAATGCATAACCGTATATTAGTCGATTGAAAGCAATATTCCGGTCTCAATATGACTTGTATTCGGATAACAATCAAACATGACAGCGTTAGTAATTGTATACCCGTTATTAATAAATGAAGCGACATCACGTGCTTGGGTTGATGGATTACAGGAGATGTAGAGTATCTGACGCGGCCGTATTGACTGAATAGACTGCCTTACTTCTTTTGTCAAGCCTTGACGGGGAGGATCGACAATCAGACAATCAACTTTTTGTTGTATAAACTGACGCATTTTTCCGGAATCATTGCAAACTGCATGACAATGAGAACATTCGTTTTGCTTAAAATTTTTTCTTGCCAGGTCAACCTGAGATCCTACCGATTCTATCAATGTCACTTTTTTAAATACATCCGCAAGCATAATTGAAAAAAATCCGGTCCCCCCATACAGATCAACACAATATTCTCCGCCCACAAACGGTTTCGCCCAGAGCCCCATTCGCTCTGTTATAAACCTGTTGCTTTGAAAGAACGAATCACCCATTACTGAAAAGGCGTGACCTCCAACCACAAGATCTGTTGCAGCAGATGTCAGATCAGGAAGTACAGGATCAGACGCTACAATTGATGTTCCGGCAATAACTTTCAATCCGGCTTTGGATGCGTTAATGGTCCGTCCCTGAATACGTTGTACTATATCGTTACACTTATTGTCAAGAAGCGGACATTCATTGATACGAACGATATCATTAGTCTTTTTTTTAAAAAAACCATACACCCCGCAGCCATCAGTTTTAAACTGTGCGCGTATCCGATAGTTTATATCTGGAGAATTTACAACTCCAACGTCCGGAAGCTTTTTTATTTTCCCAATTCGAGACAGACAGTCAAGAAATACATCACGTTTGATATCTGCCTGATACAATGGATCGATATGAAGCCAGTTGCATCCTCCGCATTCATTGTAATATTTACATATAGGTAAACGGCGCTTATCGGATTTTTCGACATATTTCACTGGTGTTGCAAGCGGTACTCCCTGAACGTTACTGCTTACACGATATTCAACAGCCTCTCCCGGTAACGCATCCTCAACAAAGATAACCCCCGTATCAGTGCGTGCAAGCCCGTAGCCTCCAAAGATCATTTTTTCAACGGTAAGTGTTTTATTCATAAATACGCGATATCATTCTGTCAATTCTCGTTCGTCAACAATCTTATACATCCCGCCAATAGTCTCATCTGGAACGTATTTCATCAATGTTGGATAGTTTATCTGTTCTTTCTGCACCGATGGTTGCAGTGTCTTTACGGCATAGTAGATAGTTGAATCCCGCGCTGTCGTAATATCCGGACTGATACCAACCCGATGGTAGTCTGTTCCATCCAATCGGTAAAAATGAACAAACGATATTCGCATCCAGGGGCGGTCACGACGCGTTAAGTGTATTTGTCCAATTCCTTTACCGTATGATTTCATCCCAAAAACCGGGGCGTGTAATCCATCTTTTAATGCAAGGAGCAGAACTTCAGATGCACTTGCAGAGTGTTCATCAATCAACACAGCAAATTTCTTATTTGAAAACTCTGACCGACCTGCCCGTTTTGTCATCCATACACTATCCACGGTTCTTGCTTTATTTTCATTAATTGTACGTTCTTTCGAGCGCAAATAACTGATCCCTGCAGGCAGCATATCTTCAATAATCATATCAGTTACTTCAAGATCTCCCCCGCCATTATTTCGTAAATCAACAATAACAGCACTGTACTTTTTTATTTCTGAAAATGCATTTGTAAATTCCTTGTACACATCGGCATACACCCAGCTGCCATCCACATATTCCCAGCCATTCATAAAAGATTTAATCTGAAGCAGGCACACGGAGTCAGTAAGCGGGAATACACTTACCTTAACTGATGAGTATCCCTGAATACCATTAGTTTTTTTATATGGTTTGTCAGTGTATTCCAATGTAGAATCTATATAACATGTATACAGAACATTATGAAGCGTATCTGCTATTTCATTGAACATTGCAACAGGATCACTGTAGAGAAATGGGCTATCCTTAATCCGGTCCTGATATATGCTAAACTTTTTCAAATACTGCCAGACACTTACCATCTCAACATTATCAGGCATTTTATTATTTACATCAGGAGAACACCCGGGACATCCGATCAGTGCAATTACAAAAATAATACCGGTCAGACCACGGTAAAGATGGTTCCACTTTCTGATAGTACAATTCTGTATAGTTGACTGTTGCCGTGGTGTCATCGATTGTCCCCTTTTATTGATAATGTGTTTTATTTCTACCGGACTAATTTAATTCGCGTTTGTATTCGGCAATTTTTTTCACCTTCAATACATGGGCGAATGATGATTCGCATTTTGATACAAGGGCGAATGATTCGCATTTTGTATTCGGGCGAATAATGATTCGCCCGTACGGTTTTGTGTTATTACCGGATTGAATCGATTCGCGATTTATAATTGTCCGCGCCGAAAATGTAACTGCCGGCGACCAGCACATTGATTCCGTTTTCTTTACACATTGATGCAGTCTCATTATTTACACCTCCATCAACCTCAATATCAATGTGCGGATAATGATCCTTTACTTCATTGTAAACTTTTTTAGCCTTTACCATCGTATCAGTAATGAATTTCTGTCCGCCAAACCCAGCATAGACTGACATGATAAGCACCTGATCAATTTTGTCAAGATATGGCAGAAAAAGTTCAACCGGTTTATCCGGATTTACCGCAACACCGGCTTTTACACCCCGTTTCTTTATACTATCAAGTACATCTGGAAGATTAACACATGCTTCCGCATGAACCATCAGTATATCCGCACCGGCATCACAGAACTGCTGAATGTACTTTTCAGGATTCACAATCATCAAATGAACATCCAGCGGAATCTTCACGCACTTTTTTACTGCATTAACAATAAGCGGCCCGAATGTAATATTGGGCACAAACACACCATCCATGACATCACAATGTATCCTGTCTGCCCCGGCATCCTCCGCCGCTTTGACTTCACGTTCAAGTATACGGAAATCCGCACTAAGTATTGATGGTGCAATTTCGATCTTTTTCATTGTACCCTGCCCTGACCTCTCCCCCCAACCCCCTCTGGTCCTGCGACCACTTCGATGCGTCGTCTCATAGGAGAGGGGGAGCAGGAATGTCCTAAAAAACATAGAGACAAGGCAATGCCTTGTCTCTATGTTTAAAATATAACCAAAATTATACTAAATTACAATTGATTAAACAGCAGCACCCTTAATCAGCTGAATTGCAATTTCATTGCGCTGAATCTGGTTGGTACCTTCATAAATCTGTGTAATCTTGGCATCACGCATACGTTTTTCCATTGGATATTCACGCATATATCCGTACCCGCCCATAACCTGTAATGCATCAACGGTTACTTTCATCGCAACATCAGAGCAGTACAGTTTTGACATTGCAGATTCCTTTGCAAACTTTTTCTCGCCGGCATCAATGGTACGTGCAGTTGCATAAAGTAAAGCTCGTGCAGCTTCAACCTGCGTTGCCATATCGGCAAGCATATGCTGAACAGCCTGAAATGATGATATCGGTACACCAAACTGAACACGCTGGCGTGAATAGTTAACAGCATCTTCAAGTGCACCGGCAGCAATACCCAGCGCCTGAGACCCAACACCGGGGCGTGAATTATTGAGCGTATTGATTGCAACGATCGAACCCATTCCCTCTTTTGAAAGAATTGCGTCTTTTGGAATACGGCAGTCCTGGAAAACAAGTTCTGTTGTGCTTGACGCCCTGATTCCCATTTTGTCTTCATGCTTGCCGAAAGTAAAACCAGGTGTGCCTTTCTCTACGATAAAACAACTGAGTCCGCGGGCACCTTTGGTTGGATTTGTAATCGCAAACACGGTATAGATTTCTGCGTTTTCCCCGTTTGTAATCCACTGTTTGGTTCCATTAAGTACCCACTCGTTACCATCAAGTACAGCAGTCGTTTTCATACCGAGCGCATCAGAACCGGCATTTGCTTCTGTCAAACCGAATGCTGCCAGTTTTTTTCCTTCAGCGATATCCGGAAGATACTTTTTCTTCTGAGCATCACTTGCGAAAAGGAGAATTGGAAAAGTACCAAGTGCAGTTGCAGCCATGGCAAGTGATATTCCGCCGCATACCTTTGAGAGTTCTTCAACGGCAAGACATAGTTCAAGTACACCACCTCCAAACCCGCCGTACTCTTCAGGGATGTAAAGACCGCAAAGATCAACCTCTGCAAGTGCCTTGACAACATCCCAAGGGAAAATGCCTTCATGATCATATTTTTCACGAACTGGCAGGATTTTTTTCTGTGCTATTTCTCTTGCAGTGTCAATAATCATCTGCTGTTCTTCAGTCAGGAAGTAATTCATTGTTTTTGTCTCCTTTAATTGAGGCTACTATTTTATCTTTATCATAATTCATCGCTGCGATCTGAGCGGCATTTTGCTGGGCGATTTTTTTATTCGTACCTGAACCCTCACCCATAGGAATACCTGCAATTTCGATACGGATTTTAAACTCTTTTGCGTGATCAGGACCTGTCGCAGACAATGTAACATACCGTGGCATCCCGAAACCATCCCGTTGTGACATTTCGAGAATCTTTGATTTATAATTGACATTCCGTTCATCACTGACAAACTCCTGAATTCTTCCAAACAGGACTTTTTGAAGCATTTTCTTTGCATTTGCCAAACCGCCATCGAGATAGACCGCACCAAGCAATGCTTCAAATGCATTTGACAAGATCGAATGACGGTTTCGTCCGCCCGATTTCTCTTCTGAAATGCCGAAAATCAGGAATTTTCCGAGATCAAACGTTATTGCTATTTCGCCAAGGATTTTTCTGCTGACAACAAGAGACTTGACTTTAGATAGTTGTCCCTCGGATTTATCCGGATGCGTCAGGTAGAGGTATTCAGTCACCAGGCAGTTAAGAACCGCATCCCCAAGGAACTCAAGCCGTTCATTGGACATAATTCCCATTGTGTCATCAGGTGAAATTGCAGATTTATGAGTCAGGGCCAGCCTGAGCAGCGAACTATCAGCAAAACAGTATCCGACTACATCTTCAAGCTGTTTGAATGGCCGATCAGGATGACCCTCTGTATGCTTAGATCCGAAAAGCGATCTGAGTAAATTATTTACCTTCTGCAGAGGACTCATATTTGCCGAAAATGAGGCTTGCATTGTGGCCTCCAAAGCCAAATGAGTTACTCATAACATACTTGACAGTACGTTTTACTGCAGTATTTGGAGTATAGTTTAAATCACACTCAGGATCACGGTCTTCATAGTTGATTGTAGGAGGAATAACATTGTCTCTTGTAGCAAGAACAGAGATTATTGCCTCAATCGCACCTGATGCCCCAAGAAGGTGACCGGTCATCGACTTTGTAGAACTTATATTCAGTTTCGTTGCATGGTCACCGAAAATTTTCCTGATCGCACAGGTTTCATATTTATCGTTAAGTGGCGTTGATGTTCCATGAGCATTAATGTAGTCAACAGCAGATGCTTCAATACCGGCACTCTTGACCGCCATTTTCATTGCAATCTGTGCCCCCGCGCCATCCGGAGCAGGATGTGACAAATGATACGCATCTGCGGAAGCACCATAACCGATGACTTCACCATAGATTCTTGCTTTACGGGCAAGAGCATGTTCAAGGCTTTCAAGAATAAGAATCCCTGATCCTTCACCCATAATGAACCCATCACGCTTTGCATCAAACGGTGAGCTTGCTTTTTGCGGATTATCGTTACGGGTTGACATCGCTTTCATTGAGCAGAAACCTGCAAATGCAAGCGGCGTTACAACAGCTTCAGTACCACCAGTCATCATGACATCAGCCATACCACATTTGATCATCATGGCTGCATCACCAATAGAATGCGCACCTGATGCACATGCACTGACAACTGCATAGTTTGGGCCTTTAAATCCGGACTGCATCGATGCAAACCCGGCAGCCATATCGGGAATCATCATAGGGATCATAAACGGGGAGACCCTGCTTGGACCACGCTGCACAAGCTTTGTATGGTCAGCCTCGAGTGTTGAAAGACCACCGATTCCAGAACCGATGACAGTCCCACAACGTTCGAGATCAACAGATTTCAGATCAAGTCCGGAGTCCTTAAGTGCCATTGCCGCACCTGCAACCCCGAGTAATATTGCTCTGTCAGTTCTTTTTGCTTCCTTCGCATCAACAAAGTTACCGAAATCAATATCCTTGACTTCACCAGCTATTTTTGTAGGATACTCAGTAGTATCAAAGGCTGTAACGTGATCAATTCCTGATTTTCCGGAACAAATAGAACTCCAGAATGTATCGATATCATTTCCAACCGGACTAGTTACACCCATACCGGTGACTACTACTCTTCGTGACATTCGATTTCAATCCTTACGCTAATGTGATAATTACAAATCAACGCTGCACCATCGGCACAGCAAGTAAAACCAATACACCTTGATCTGCTAAGCCAACAATAATCAACCGCAGAATCAAGGTAAAAATCTCAATAAATTACACTTTTGTTGAGAGATAATCAAATGCATCTTTAACTGATTTCAGTTTTTCTGCATCTTCATCCGGGATTTCAACATCAAAAGCATCTTCAAAAGCCATGATCAGCTCAACCTGATCGAGAGAGTCTGCACCGAGATCATCAACAAATGATGCCTGTGTAGTTACTTTATCTTCGCTTACGCCGAGTTTCTCAGCAATGATCTGTTTTACTTTGGTTTCCAATTCGCTCACAATAAGCTCCTTTCAAAAAAGACACATGTTATTCAAATTCACAATTATTTTACATTACAAGTCCACCATCAACAGTCAATACCTGCCCTGTGATATAATCGGATAACGGTGATGCCAAAAAGAGTACTGCGTTTGCAATATCTGATGGCGCACCAAAACGTGCCATTGGAATGTTTGCGATAAGTTTCTCGGTATCAGGAAGTTTCTCTGTCATTGCAGTTGCAATAAAACCGGGGGCAACAGCATTTACGTTAATTGAACGACTCGCGAATTCTCTCGCAAGTGTTTTTGTAAGACCGATCATGCCTGCTTTTGACGCAGTATAATTTGCCTGCCCTGCATTTCCAATTAGACCTACAACTGATGTAATATTAATAATCTTTCCACATCTTGCTTTCATCATAGGCCTTGCGGCTTCTTTACAGCAAAGAAATGTACTTTTCAGATTAGTATCGATTACATCATCCCAATCAGCTTCTTTCATTCTAACGATCAGGCCATCTTTTGTGATACCTGCGTTGTTTACTAATATATCCATAACCGGAAAGACTTCCAGAAAATTCTTAAACATTTCGGCGACTTCAGTTTCTTTCGATACATCACATCTGATTGCAAGTGCTTTCCTGCCAAGCTTCTCGATTTCATCTGTCGTCGATTTTAATGTATCCAGGTCTCTTCCGCTTACGGCAACATTGCAGCCGGCCTGTGCAAGACTAATTGCAATATCTCTGCCAATTCCACGGCTTCCACCTGTTACCAGAGCTGTTTTATTAGATAGATCGATCACTCGTTTAAGCTCCTGTACTTCATTTAGTTTAGCAGTGAATATATGTTTGTAGCAGTATCACAGGAAACAACATTTATTGATTCGTTACATTTTTTAATTAGTCCTTTAAGAACACTTCCCGGACCGACTTCGATACAGGTTCCAAAATCCAGTACAGAAAGTGACGCAATTGATTCAACCCAGCGAACCGGTGAAATAAGCTGCTTCTTGACAAGCTGCTTAATCTGTGATACATCCGATTCTGCGTTTGCAGATACGTTGAGGATTATAGGACAACGTGGTGTATTAAATGTAACCGTATCAAGGATACCACCATATACGTCTGCAGCTTTTTGCATAAGAGGTGAATGAAAAGCACCGCTGACCGGCAGGATCATTGCACGTTTCGCACCTGCTGCCTTGAGTTTATCACAAGCCTCATTTACAGCCGCTACTTCACCGCTGATCACGGTCTGCTCCGGAGTATTCTCATTTGCTGTTACAACAATACCTGATGTAACCGTTTTTAACACTTCAATAATCTTTGCTTTATCCATTCCAATTACAGCTGCCATTGTACCGGGAGTTTCCTTACCGGCATTAGCCATAAGTTCCCCGCGCCTGGCAACCAGCTTAAGCCCATCCTCAAAACTTAAAATACCCGCAGCATAGAGCGCACTGTATTCACCAAGGGAGTGACCGGCAGTAAATGATGGCACTTTACCTTTTTCAACAAGAATATCGGTAATTGCTGATTCAACAGTAAAAAGGGCCGGCTGAGTATTCTGTGTAGCCTTTAAATCTTCCTCAGGACCATCAAAGATAATTTTCAGAAGATCTCTGCCAAGGATTTTATTTGCAAGATCCATCTTATTACGGGCAGTCTCAAATGCGTCATAAATGTCTTTTGCCATTCCAACAGCCTGTGAACCCTGACCAGGAAAAAGAAATGTATACTTCATCAAAAACTCCTTCAAATCATCATTTTTCTTTGTACGCAGGTGGTAAAATAACCAATTCTGTGCACATTTCCAAAAACATTAAGTTTCTTAGTAAACGATTGTTAAAAAACGCATAAAACGCTTCCGGCAGTAATACCGCCACCAAGTGCAGTAAATAGTACCATCGTATCTTTCTTTATCAAACCCTTACCCCACACCTCATCAAGTGCAAGCGGTATTGATGCCGATGATGTATTACCGAAGTGCTCAAGGTTGGTTACTACTTTTTCTTTTGGCAGCTTTAGCAGCTCTGCAACCGCCTGTATAATTCTGATGTTTGCCTGATGTGGAATCAGATAATCAACTCTATCCAGCCCGTAACCGGCATCATCAAGAACTTTATACGCTGCCTCACTCATCATCCTGACAGCATGCTTGAAAACATCATTACCCTTCATTTGCATAGTGCGTTTCTCACCCCATGCCGGAAGTTTAAGTATGTCACCAAGTGTACCATCACTTGTCAGATGTGTTGACAGGATACCACGTTTAGTATCCTCTGATGCCTGCAGCACCACCGCACCTGCACCATCACCGAATAAAACACATGTTGACCGGTCGGTCCAATCAAGGACTTTTGAAATTACTTCAGTACCAATTACAAGAACATTTTTATTTCGACCTGATTTGATCAGTCCTTCTGCAATAGTTAAAGCATATACAAAACCTGCACAGGCAGCACTTACATCAAACGCGAATGCTTTTGAACAGCCGATAATTGCCTGAATTCTGCATGCAGTTGATGGAAAAAAAGAGTCCGGAGTAAACGTTGCACAGATAATCCCATCAATTTCAGCAGGTTTCAAACCTGCACGTTCAATTGCCATGATCGCAGCTTTAGCACCAAGCTCTGATGCAGGAACCTGCGAATCCAAAGGTACAATATGACGTTCCCGGATACCACTCCGGGTGAAAATCCATTCATCTGTGGTATTAACAATTTTTTCAAGATCTTTGTTTGTAACAATATTTTCCGGTACATACGTACCAACTGAGATGATACGCGCACTTTGTAAGTTTGCCACGATTTCAATTACCTTTCGGTCGCATATTTTTTGGCCATACAGCTTCTTTTTCTACTGCTGAAAGCGCTGTTGTAATTGAGTTTGCAATTGCACGTGATGTTGAACCACCATGAGCTTTCAGCACGGTGCCCTTAATCCCAAGAAATGGCACTGCACCGTAACTATCAGGATCAATAACCGAAATATGATCTCTGACTTTTTTCAGCAGAGTGGCATCCTTTGCAAGTACCGATTCTGCAAGAATATAAAAGGTTTCAAATGACTTGAGAAGAGCATTTCCAACAAATCCATCACAGACAACAATATCAGCATATCCTTTGAGTACACCATTGCCTTCAATATAGCCGATATAGTTACTGTACTTTTCTTTAAGAACATCGTTGGCACTAATAATTGTTTTAGTCCCCTTTGATGGTTCTGTGCCAACATTCAGTAGTGCAACAGCGACATCGGACCGGCCCAGATACCTGCTGAGATACGCAATTCCAAGATCTGCAAACGAAACAAGATGCTCCATTCTGCACTCAAGATTCGCACCTACATCAAGCATCAACACAGGTTTTTGTTTGGCAGTAGGTAAAAATGCAGCAAGAACCGGCCGCAAAGCACCATCGGTGTGCCCCAAAATAAAATGTGATGCCCCTAATAAAATTGCTGTATCGCCGGCACTAATTGATGCATCAACGACGCCATTCTTTTGAAGTGTGATTGAACGAATTATTGAAGAGTCAACGCGTTGTTTCCATGCACTTGATCGTTTATCATCAGGTGAGATTCTTTCAGAACAGTGAACAATTTCACAATCCTTTAAAAGCTCCCTCCCCCCCGAATTGACAATTATTTGTTCAATTCTATCTTTATCACCACAAAGATAAGGCACAAATGGAATTAATGATCCTGCTTTAGCTTCCAGTATACCAGAAATAACTACTTCAGGACCAAAATCACCACTCTCCACATCAATCGCAAGACGTATTGTATCCATGTGGTATCTATTGTTGCACCAGAATAGATTTGTAGGAATTAATATGTCGGCCCGCCACTATTATTCTTCAGGCTGAACAACTTCCATACCTGCATAATATCCGCAGTTATTGCAGACACGGTGTGCAGTTTTAGGCTGTTTGCAATGAGAGCAAAGAACTGCCTTCACCGGTTTTAACGCAAGATGACTTCTACGACGATCACGACGCTGAGGCGACGTTTTCTTTTTTGGAACTGCCATGAATCCTCCTTAACTATGTATTACTTTTTAATTTCTTCAAAGCTTCCCATCGTGGATCAATCTCTTTCTCTTCAGGAACACTCCTTTTGGGAGCCCCATCAAAATCCACAATAATATCCTTATCTTTAATCTCAACGCCCTTACAACTCTCTCTGCAAAGAGGCATAATCGGTGTTTCAATCACTATTTCATCAAAAAGAGCAGAGCTCAAATCAAGTTCATCATTCAGTGTACTGTCAAAATAAAAATCAGCCAGCTCATCATCGGATTTCCCATCGCGTCCCGGCGCATCCTTAACAGTAACTGCAAGTTCTCCGCTGATTGGGGCATTGTAGTCCTCAAGACACCGGGCACATTGCAAAACAAACATACCTTTGTAATGTATATGTACAAAGATATCTGCCCCAAGCCGATTGATATCACCCTTACAATGCAATGTACCACAAAGTGGAGGAAGATTATCTTTCACAGAACCAAGATTGCATTCCAATGAGAAATCAGAATGGCCTTCAGGAATATCCCGCATCTTCAAAATCATACAGTAAACATCCTGAAAAAGGTTTCCGGAGATAAAACTCCAAAGTTAAAGTTCTACAAAATAACTAAAAAACATGCCGGTATCAAGCACGCTCTTTGTTATTAATAAAAAAAATAGTACTTCTGTACGGTGTACACTCTTTCATCTGCCAAGCGTTATTCCGGCTTTATTAAACTTATCAAGTGCTTCCTTTGCCCTGAGACGAAACAGTTTTTCACGTTGCGCCTCCTGTACAGAGTCTTCAGAAACATAGTAATTCTTATAATTGTGTACAGCTTCAGAGAGTTTCTTAAAACCGTCCTTAACAAGAATATATTGCTCGGGTAAATATGTTTTTACGGAATCCATCTTGTCATACTGTGCCGAGAGTTCATCAACTTTGCGTTTAGTTTCAGCAGCACGCCCCGAGAGTGTTTCATAATCCTCCGACTTATTCTGCAGGTCGATAGCGAGCATCTGGTTGGTCAGATTCACAGCATTTGCAATAAGCAGGACAAGTTTTGACGTATAACTTGATAACACCCGGTTTTGCATCACAAGAACTTCAGCATCTTTCCGGTACGCTTCCTCCTCGGCCTTGCGTTTCTCTTCCAAACGTGTCAGTTCTATTGACCGCTTGATTTCCATATCCTGATTCACATAACGGGTGATCATCCAGACTGTTCCGGAAAGCATTAATGTGGCAAGAAAATACGAAAAACTGATTCTGAATGGCCCATGAGCATTGATTGCAATCAAAAACGCCAGCATTGTTATACCACAAGCTATAGCCAGTAGCAGTACTTCAGTTGTCATCGTTACCTTCCTTTTGAATAAGTACCCGATCAATTTTTGTCAGCTCGGCGGATATAATATAGAACTTACTATCACCAACTGCAAATGTCTCACCTGTTTTTGGTATCCGGCCCAGATAATTTGTCAATACGCCATTTACAGTTCGCCACTGTCCCAGCTCCAGTTGTGCCACCCCTGATAAAATAGTGCTCAATACAGAACAATCATCAGAGCCTCTTAGCACAACACCAACAGATTGCGCATGGCTTTTTACCGGTTCTGAAAAAAGGTGCATAAACATGGAATCTATGGCACTTTGCGTACTAAACAAACCGCTGAAATCTCCATATTCATCAAGCAGAAAGGCATCCGGACTACCGCAACTTAAAAGGAAACTGACAAGCTCTGCAACTTCGGACGATTCAGGTGCCCAAACCGGTTCCTCACAGTATTTAACAAGCCGGTCTGATGGCTGCGCTGAAAAAATAGCTGATAACCGTATCAATCCCCACACATGAGACCTGTTGCCGCCCTCCCTGACAATCGCAACGGTATCACCACTCTGCGCCATCAGTTCCAGTGCATCAGTAACGGTCTGCATTTCATCAAAGACCGGAACCTTTGAGCGGTGTATCATGTACTTACGTGCAGGCTCAGGTCCGCGCTCGAGAATCCTCTCAATAAAACCGGCCTCATCCTGTGTAATCGCTCCATCCCTGTACGATTTTGCAACTGCAGATCGTAATTCGTTTACTGTTACAAACGGATCCGGCTCCCTGAAATAAATACGAAATCTATTAATAAAAAATGAATTAGCATTTTGAATAAACGACAACACCGGTGTAGTTATTTGTATAAGAGTCTGCAACGGTATGGCTACAATACGTGCAATGGTTTCATTATTTTTTAAAGCAAGTGTCTTTGGAATAATCTCCCCGAACAGTACTATTCCACCAGTCGCCACAAATAATGTTACAATCTCAGATTCAAAGTTAAAAAACCTACTAAGCAGCGTATGAATAAAACCTGTTAAACTGATATTTACAAATACATTGCCCAGCAGAATAAAAAGAAGTGTTTTCTGACCATTTTGCAACAGCCAGAATATTCGCCGATAGTTTTTATCGGAATGTTTCTGAAAAAGAGAGATTCGTTCCCTGGGAATCGAAAACAGAGCTGTTTCAGAAGCGGAAAAAAAAGCCGAAGCACAGAGAGCTAAAACGGTTAAAACAATAATTATCAATGCAGCCCCTGATTACAACGTGTATGTATGCAAAGCCGTAAACGAACTCTGCATCATCCTGAATTCCCCGATTGAGCGTGAGGGATATGCACAAGATATTATTACAGATTGTTTTACAAAAAGCGCAGGCATACCCGGTTCAGTATGGTGAGCATTTTTGTAAAGCAAGATGGGACAATAGCTTGCGCATAGCACCACAATCCAACTGCGGATTTTAGGATAATAATAGTTAGAATGGAAGATCATCCTCAACAACACCTGATGATCCTGATGATCCTGACAGGCCGGACGATCCTGACGGGCCGGACGGCATATCATATGACGGAAAACTCTGGGAAAACTCTGGATCAGGTGCACCACCCCCACCCTGACTACCCTGGTTGCCACCACCTATAAACTGCAATGTGTTTGCAACAATTTCCGTCTTGTAACGCTTTACATTATCCTTATCATCCCATGAGCGGGTTGTAATTCTTCCTTCAATATAAACGGAACGCCCTTTTTTCAAATACTGATTACAGAGCTCAGCAAGCTTTCCCCATGCGACAATATTGTGCCACTCTGTACGTTCCTGCTTCTGACCATTCTTGTCTGCAAAACGTTCAGTGGTAGCAAGCGTAAACGTTGCAACCGGCTGCCCCCCGGGTGTATACTTGAACTCCGGATCTCTTCCAAGATTGCCAATCAGAATCGCTTTGTTTACAGATGCCATAAAATCCTCCTGCTTAATGTTTTAGAATAAAATAGATCCGATCTGATGCCACAAGCGGAAACCTACAACACGACACCAGAAATACCAGTTGGAAATCTACAAAACGGGGTCAATGTGATACAAGCATTTTGTCGCGAAACGTATGGCGATGCTAATTTGTGTCCAGGGATGAATTCGTCTGCGGAGTTTTTACTTTGAGTGCCGGCTTCAACAATTTCCACATTCTTACTCTAAGTGTCGTTTCTGAAATTTTTGTGCTTTCGTAATACCAGTCCTGGTCAAAACTCCAACCATTCATCGGTGTAAAAAGTATCTGACCTTTTTTACCGGTAATCGACATTGCAGTTTCAACATTACGTATAATCAATTCGCCGTTAAATGAATTTGAAATAACAGAATCAGCCCAGACAATTGTGGCATCATAGAAATCCGCCACCATTTTTTTCTCGGTCGGACTGCAATAGACTACATAGAAATCAGGGCATTTTTTAAAGATGAAGTCGATTTCATACATGGCGCGAAGTTTTTCACTGTCGAAACCTGAATATCTGACAACCGGTGTCGACATCAGCTCTGCTTTTTCTGAGCCAAAAAGACTTGAACAGGCAACAAGAATCAGGCCAATAACCAGAAGTTTACAATTACAATGCCTCTTGATCAAAAACCTCAATCCATCCCCCGGTCAACGATAGAATATATGATAGTATCAACTCTCCACAAGCTGAGCAGTGAGGATTTCAAACCGGTAAATCATGCAGAACACATGTAATTACGATATCTGACACCACACAAGCCACGGTTGTAAAATCACACTTTTCAGATATACTTCTCAGGTTGCTGCAAACCTTCAAGTAAATATAATCAATGTAATTATATCATACTTTGATAGATTATAGCGAAATTGTTTCAAAGTTCCAATTTAATTTTCCAGTTTTTCCCTATACGCTTATACTTTATATTTTTTTAAACCCGGATTGCCATCAGAAATTGATGACAATTGCTGGTATTGTGGGATATTTTAAGAAATCCCCGATTATCCCCCTTGATCAAGAGGCGGCGCCTTCTGTGAGAGATTGATTTGCCAATTTGAATTTGGACAATCACTACATTTTTCATTTTTAGATTTGGCAGAGCCACAAAGGCTCTGGCTACGCGGAAATTAAGAATTTTGATAGGTACCCGACTGTCAGGTAATTTATTTTTGCACCGGTACTTATTCTGTTTTTAGCTATACAATTACATTTTTTCGGACAGGGTCTATGAATTATCAAAGTGAACTTGATTGTGCACTTATTGCAGCCCGCCTTGCGGCTTCAATTCAAAAAGAAAAACGATACCTTCTGTCATCAATTGAAATTAAAAGTGATAGATCACCTGTGACAGCAATCGACAAAGAGTGCGAGCAGACGGTAAAAAAACACCTTCTTGCAGCGTTTCCCCGGGACAGTTTCCTTGGTGAGGAAACCGGTGAACACACGGGAAGTTCGAACAGACGCTGGGTGGTTGATCCGCTTGATGGAACACGGCCTTATATCCGGGATATTCCTACCTACAGCGTGCTTATATCACTTGAGGAAGATGGGATTCCTGTGGTTGGGGTGATCTATCTGCCATCACTTGATATCTGCTGTTATGGAACAAAAGGCAGCGGTGCATATTGTAACGGGAAACCAATCTGTGTATCAGAAACTGCGCCCGATGGCAGAGTAATCGGCAGTGCTCTTGGATTTCGCGAGCTTTGTGATACAACCGAAGGTAAGCAGCTTTTTGATTGTATGAAATCATGGGATTACAGTTACGGATTCATGGATGCCTACTCGTATGTCTGCGTTGCAAGCGGCAAACTTGACTGCACAGTCAACCTCCTTGACAAACCGTGGGACTGTTCCGCTGCAGCATGTATAATCACTGAAGCAGGTGGCACCTACTCAGACGTGCAGGGAAATAAATCAGTGTACAATGGCTCCATTGTTTTTTCAAACGGCAGACTGCATGATTCATTGCTACGGTTCTTTAAGTGAAAACACTGCAGGCAGTACGAGGTTGCATGATACGGGGATTTTTATCAGTATCCGTTACAACCGGCCATTTCAGCAACTCGCAGCTCTGTGGCCTTGTATGATTTTTCTTATGTTACCCCGAATCCGGGGATTATTTTATTGAGTTGTAAAATAAGCATTACGTTGTGAAATACCTGTTTAAGGAGAATGATTATGCGCATATTTTCCGGCATTAAACCGTCTGGAATGATTCATATAGGCAATTACCTTGGGATGATCCGGCCAATGGTTGAGTCACAGCGTCGTGGAGACCTGTTCTGTTTCATTGCAAACATGCATAGCCTGACGACAATGACTGACGCCAACATGATGCGTCAATATACCAATGATGCACTACTGGATCTTCTGGCACTTGGTATCGATCCGGAGAAATCAACACTATGGATACAATCCGATGTCCCGGAAGTTGCCGAATTAACATGGTATCTGAATAATATCACTACGGTTGGACTTCTTGAACGATGCCATGCATACAAGGATGCTATTGGCAAAGGTTTAACACCAAACAACGGACTCTTTTCATACCCGGTGCTAATGGCTGCAGATATTCTCCTGTATCAATCTGACAGAGTTCCTGTTGGTAAAGACCAGAAACAGCATGTAGAGGTCGCACGGGATATTGCAATCCGTTTTAACAATACCTATGGAAATGCCTTTACAATTCCGGAAGAGGAGATTGCTGACGAAATAGCGGTGATCCCCGGTGTTGACGGGCAGAAAATGTCAAAATCATATAATAACTATATTGAAATATTTGGTGCAGAGAAAGCTATAAAGAAGAAAATCATGTCGATACTCACCGATGCCACACCTGTCGAAGCTCCTAAAGATCCTGATACCAGTATTATTTATACCATTTATAAACTGTTTGGTACTCAGGAGCAGTCTGCTGCCCTTGCAGACAGATTTCGTGCCGGTGGAATGGGGTATGGTGATGCTAAAAAACAGTTGTTTGAACTTCTGTGGGAATATTTTCAGCCATTCAGAGCAAAGCGTGATGAACTTGTATCAAATATGGATTATGTTACCGCATTACGTAAATCAGGTGCGGAAAAGGCTCGTCAGGTGGCATCACAGACAATTGACCGTGTAAGAAAACTTGTTGGTGTGCTCTGATCATTTTCACGGGGGGCTGGTTATCAGCCAGCCCCTATGTGCCGGATTAAAAAAAACGAAGCGATTCATTAATTCTGTCCAGTAATGTATTCAAATACTGTTACTAATACAACATACGCACGTCAACACCTCAACTCAGTTTTAATTAACAGTAATCCGGCATGATGCATCCGCATTATTTGAGCATTCAAACCCGTAGTTATGATTTCTGTCGCAATTACTCACGAAATCGGGTATAATACATAAAATACTATCATACGGAGATACACGATGTCCGGATACATAAAGCTTTTGATAGTTTGCGGTATTATCTATCTGATAGTGAAATTTCATCCTCAGATTATTGATTATCTTGTCTCATCATCCGATCTGACTAAAAGGATAATGACCAAATACGAGATAGATCAGCTTGAATATCAGATATTCCAGGACTTCACAGCGAATAATATCCCGATTCCATCAAGAAACGAATTCCAATGGCACGATTATATCAGGGAAAAAAATAAAAACAAAAAGTATGTTACCCGGGATCCATCCATCGACCTTTGGGGCATTCCCTACCAGATCAAACCATCAACTCCCGACCTGCCAGCGGGCCTTATGATACGGAGTGCCGGACCCGATACTATCTTCTACAGCGATGATGATCTTTATACAGTCAGCAAAGGTACAATCGGCAGGTGACAGCGATCAGACAGTGAATTTTTCCATTACGACGAGAGGATGATCAGATCGAAGCCGGACAGCTGAATTGCACATTACGTATAACAGGTTTGCACTATTACACATGTTGGATGTATATTTGGGTCAGACAGGCTATTTGATAACCTGACAGTTCTTTTAAATTTTGGGGGTGTATTGGCTATCGACGGGAAGCAGGGGATAGCGGGCAGCATGTCGAGGATATCGGTTGGCCTCGTAAATCATCCGGTAAACTATAATTGCAGAAGATTATTCTTACGCAATCGCTGCTTAATTAAAGCAGCAACTCGGGCAGGGATCGCGCTTATTTCTGTCTGAGCAATTAATGCGCTGGTTTGAATGAGGGTGTTGGCATTCAGATGAGATAAAAAATACTGGCTGTATTGTAAGCGTGTCTCTCCGCGTGCAGTATGGCGAGATTAATCGAAAGACTAAACATGTAGCGGCCCATATTGAATGTTTTTCGGACAGGGGTTCAACTCCCCTCACCTCCATT